>JAODNL010000100.1 GCA_025465405.1 Pseudonocardiales bacterium
AGCCCTTGACACTGCCGTCGCTCTGGCGGATCAAGAAGATCGACTGATCCAAGATCTTGTACTCGGTGAAGTCACCCGGATTCGGAATCTCGGACTCATGACAGGCGTGCTGCCACGAGTGCAGCCACATCTTCTTTTCCGCTTCGAAGAACTCTGGGTCGTAATACCGCTCGGCCGGAATCAACACGTCGTCGGTGATGCGGTACGGAACCTTGGAGGTATCGACGTCGGTGACCCCAACCTGGGCGGTCCGATCCTGCACTCCGGTCATACAGCTCGCTCCTTCAGAGGTGGTGCCGCCGCTGTCGCGTCCGGGCTCCCGGAGTCCTCAGCGAGCTGGCGTAATCACATGGATTAGTGAAATTAATCATGCCCTTAGATTGATGGATGTCAAGGAAAGAACACCGCAGCGTCACAAACAAGTGGCACTGCGGTCGCTCAGGCGTCGGCTCGGCGCTCGCCTTCGAAGCGGCTCTGTTCGACGACGATGTCGGCCTTGACCCGCATCTGGCAGGCCAGCCGCACTCCGGTCGTGTCGCCCCTGTACAACCGGCGCGAGACCCGACGGATCGCCGAACGCTCGTCCGGCTCGACGATAGGGCTGACGTTGTTCTCGTCCTCAGTGCGAATCACCACGTGGCAGGCCGTGCACAGCGCCTGTCCCAGGCAGATCGTCGGCCATTCGTAGCCCTCACGCCAGGCTGCGTCGAACAGCGTCTCGCTGACGCGCACCGCGATGTCGATACCGGCCGGCTCGACCCGCACGGTGTGCGTGGACTGGGGTGCGGGACCGGCGTTCACCGACGCGGGGACCCCAGGCTGGGCAGTGGCGTGAGACAACGTGACCCCGATCCGAGAGCGAGCCGACCCGAACCCGCGTCGGCACCGACCGGGCGATTGGTCGTCGAATGCTGACATCCCGTTGCCCTCATGTCAATGCTCATCGAACTGTCGTCGTTCACTCCGAACCGTCGACCGGGCGCAGGCGCACGACCGGAATCTGACGGTGATCACGGCAGCGGTCCTGGTAGGAGTACAGGCCGATGATCTCCTCACTGAGCAGGGCGAACAGTCGATCACGCTCCGGCCCGTTCGGCACCGTCGAGGCCACCGCCGGGTAGGTCCGGCCCAAGTATTCGACGACGACGCCCGGCCGCGCGAGCAGCCGCCGGTACCAGTCCGGGTGGTCCGGCTGGCCGGCGGCCGAAGCCGCCATCACCAGGTCGGCCCCGTCCTCGCGAACGCAGAGCGGCAGGCGGTACTCGCGGCCGGTTTGTTGGCCGACCGTCGTCAGCACGACGAGGGTCTGACCAGCTTCCGTGCGGCCGCTGTGCGCTTGCAGATCACGGAGCACCTCGGCGTTTCTGGCCTGGCGCTGCTCGGTGGTGGCGGGCGTGGTCATCGAGTACCTCCTGGTGCGGGCAACGGGTCGGTGCGGTCGCCGGGTGGGTCGGGTCGGCCAGCTGCATCAGCGCTTCCTGGGCGATGGTCGCGACGTGTGTGCCGTCCTGGTCGTGGATGGTTCCGGTGACTAGCCCGCGCGACGAGCCGGCTTGGATCGGCCGGAAGTCGACGAGCAGCCAACGTCCGGCCGCGATCGGCCGGTGCCACCACAGGCTGTGGTTGAGGCTGGCGTAGCGGCCCGGTGTCGCCACCGTTGCCCCGACCAGCGCCCGGGCGGCGATCGTCGCGCCAAAGTCGGACATGTAGGCAACGATGCACGACAGGACCGCCGGGTCGGCGACCGGTTCGACCACGCGGGCCCAGATCATCCGAGTGCTGTCGTGCGGGCTACCGGTGGCGAACGGCCGCACGTCGAATTCGAGGAAGTCGAAGGGACGCGTGCTGGCCGCGCCCTCCATGACCGGATTGCGGGCGAACCCGCTGTCGGGCGCCGGAACGCCCGGGCGCATCGGCATTTCGACCGCTAGCCCGGACCCGGCCGTGGTCAAAGTCGAAGTCAGTGAGAGCAGCACGGAGCACATCCGCCGATCGTTCTGCTCGACATCGATCTGCCGGGCGGCGAAGGAACGGCCGTCGTTGATCCGCCGCACCATGATCTGCACGGGTTGCGTGGAGTCGGCGCCGTTGAGAAACAAGCTGTGCAGTGCGTGCGGCTGCTGCTCGGGCCCGACCGTCAGCTGCGCGGCCCGGGTTGCCATGGCCAAGATCGTGCCGCCGTACATCCGCGGGCTCGGCGCCAATTCGGGCAGCGGCCGGCCGAGGAACACGTCCTCGGCGAGAGGTTCGAGATCGACGAGCCGAGCGAGCAGGCCGAGTTCGACCGAATCCGACCGCACACTGACCACGATCAGTCGTCTTCCTCGATGATCGCCAGCACGTGGCCCACCGGCACGGTGTCGCCCTCTTCGACCTTGAGCTCCACGAGCCGGCCCGACACCGGGGCGATCACCTCCTGCGTCGCCTTGGAGGTCTCGACCTCGGCCAAGGCGTCGTCCTCGTCGACGACGTCGCCGGCCGCGTGCAGCCAGGTGACCAGCGTGCCCTCTTGCATGCCCATGCCCCACTGCGGCAGCTTGATCTCAGTGAGCACCTGCGAACACCTCGGCATCGTGACCGCCGACCACACTGTGCGCGGCAGCAACGATCTTGTCCGCGTCGGGGTAGAACCCAGCCTCGAGCGCGGGGCTGAAGGGCACCACCATGTCCGGCGCTGTGACTCGCCGAATCGGCGCCCGCAGCGCGGCGAATGCCTCCTCGGCCACAATGGCCGAGATCTCGGCCGCGGCCCCGCACGTCCGGTTGGCCGGGTCGGCGACGACCAGTCGGCCGGTCTTGCGCACCGAGTCCAGGATCATGTCGCGATCCAACGGCACCAGGGTGCGCGGGTCGATCACGTCGGCGCTGATGCCCTCGTCGGCCAACCGGTCGGCCGCCTCGAGCGCTCGCGGCACCGCTCCGGCGATGGCGACGATCGTCACGTCCTCGCCGATGCGACACAGCTTGCCCACGCCGATCGGCACCACGTCCTCCGGGCCGCCGACCTCGCCCTTTTGCAGCATCAGGTTGTTGTCCTCGAAGACGATGACCGGGTCGGGGTCGCGCACCGCGGACTTGATCATGCCCTTCACGTCGGCCGGCGTCGTCGGGCAGATGATCTTGATGCCGGGCAGGTTCATGAGCATTGGATAGGGCCGATCCGAGTGGTGGGCCGCCGACGAGCCGCCGTAGCCCATGGCGGCCCGGATCACGATCGGCACCGAGACCTGGCCGTTGTACATGTAGCGTGACTTGGCAGCCTGGTTGGCAATCTGCTCGAAAGCGTTGTAGACGAGCTGGGCGATCTGCAGGTCGACGATCGGCCGCAACCCGGTCATAGCCGCGCCGATCGCGGCGCCGGTGAAGCCCAGCTCCGACAGCGGGGTGTCGCGGATCCGGTCGCCGAACTCGGCGTAGAGCCCCGAGGTCGCCCACAGGTCGGCCCGAGCGTCCTCTCCCATCACGAATACCCGCTCGTCGCGGCGCAGTTCTTCGGCCATCGCCGCCGTGATCGCCTGCCGGTAGGTCAGCTCAGGCATAGTCAAGCTCCAGACTCGCGGGCTCGCGACGCTCGTCGAGATACAGGCCGACGTAGGCCTGCTCGGGCGGCGGGAAGTCACTGCGCCGGGCGAACTTGACGGCGGCCGCGGCCTCGGCGTCCACCTCGGTCTCGATCTCGTCGAGCTCGACCGCCGGAATCAGCCCCGCCTCGAGCACGGCCGTGCGGAAGAGCACGAGTGGGTCGCGCTCGAGCCACTCGGCGATCTCTTCGTCGGATCTGTAGGGCCCGAAAGAGAAGTTGGACCCCATCTCGGAGTGCTCGCGGAACCGGTAGGTCATCGCCTCGATCAACGACGGCCCCTCGCCGCGACGGGCTCGCTCGGCGGCTTCGCGAACGCTGCCGTAGACGGCCAGCACGTCCTGGCCGTCGAGCCGCACTCCGGGCATCGCGTAGGCCGCGGCCCGGTCGGCGACCACCGGCACCGCGCTGGCCGCATCGACCGGGGTGGTGATGCCGTAGCCGTTGTTCTCGCACACGAAGATCACCGGCAGGTGCCACACGGCGGCCAGGTTGAGCGACTCGTGGAAGGCGCCCTCGTTGACCGCGCCGTCGCCGAAGAAGCAGATCACGACCTGCCCGGAGCCGCGGATCTGCGCGCTCAGCGCGGCCCCGACCGCCACCGGCATCGCACTGGCCACGATGCCGGACTCGCCCAGGCTGCCCACGCTGAAGTCGGCCAGGTGCATCGAGCCGCCCTTGCCGCCGCACACGCCTGAGCCCTTGCCCATCAGCTCGGCCATCAGCGCGTCTAGACCCACGCCCTTGGCGATCGGATGGCCGTGCGAGCGGTGCGTGCCGGTCATGTAGTCGTCCTCGTTGACGGCCAGGCAGGCCCCGACAGCCGTCGCCTCCTGACCGATGCTGGTGTGCATCGGCCCCGGGATCTCGCCCTTGCCGTGGCGATCCACCGCGCGCTCGTCGAAGCGTCGGATCCGCAGCATCCGCCGATACATCTCGAGTAGTACGCCGGTCTCGGGAACCGCAACTGCCTGCAGGTCGTCCATCTGCACCTCGACGTGGTCGGGCCGGGTCGGGCCGTGCGGCCCCGAACGGGGGCGCGCAGCTGCAGCACCACCGTCCGAAAATCGTTTGATAGCCATCAAATAGCTGCCGGACGGACGTGTCAAGGCCTACAAAGCCCCGCAATATTCCAGAAAACTTGACGGGCGGTCCGGTTCGCCTGTTCGATGAGTGTCGAACTGGTCGGTCGAGAAGGGTACGCATCGGTGAGGTCTGCTCGGATTGCGGCCGTGGCCCGCATGCTCGACCCGGCCTCCCTCGCCATCGTCGGCGCCTCCGACAAGCGAGCCAACCTGCGCACCCTCGTCGAGCTCAACGAGCGCAGCGGCGTGACCGTGCACCTCGTGAATCCCCGACGCTCGCAGGTGCTGGACCGGCCGGCCATCCCCGATCTCGAGGCGCTGAGCCAAACCCTGGGCGAACCCGTCGACACCGTGCTCTGCCTGCTCGACGCGGCCGCCACCCCCGACATCGTCGAGAGTGCGGCTCACCTCGGCGTGGGCGGCGTGGTGCTGACGGCCGCCGGATTCGCCGAGGCCGGCCCGGCCGGAGCCACCCGCCAAGCCCGGATCGCGGCGGTCGCGCGCGAACACAACCTGGCCGTCTGCGGGCCTAATGGCAACGGCTTTCTCAATCCCAGCGCTGGCAAGTCGCTGTTTCTCGGGCCGGTCGATCAGGTGCGCCGAGGCGGGTTGGCCCTGATCTCACACAGCGGCGGGATGCTGACCTCGGCCCTCACCGCCGGCGCCGAGCGGATGCTGGGCTTCAGCCACCTGATCTCGGCCGGCAACGAGGCGGTGACCGATCTCGTCGACTACGTCGACGTGCTGCTCGACGACGACCAGGTGCACGCGATCGCGATGATCGTCGAGCAGGTGCGACGACCGGCCGCGTTCCTGGAAGCCGCCTATCGAGCGCGCGCCCTGGGCAAGCCTCTGCTCGCGCTCAAGCTGGGCCGCTCGGCGATCGGCCAGCGGATGGGCGCTTCGCACACCGGCGCCCTGATGGGCAATGCCCGCGACTACAACGCCGCGTTCGCCCAGACCGGAGTACTGGTCACCCGCGACCTCGACGACCTGTTCGACCAGTGCCAACTGTTCGCCAACCTGGCACCCGAGCGCTGGCGAACCAGTCGCCGCGTCGCGGTGCTCACTGCATCCGGTGGCGATGCCGCGCTGGTCAGCGACGCATTCGAGACACTCGACATCCCGCTGCCGGTCGACGACGAGGTCGCGGCCTGGACCCGCGAGCGGGTGCCCACCAACGCGTTGGGCAACCCCTTCGACATCACCGGACTGCTCTACACGGCCGAGGAGTTCGGCCCGGTGCTGGATCGGTATCTGGCCAGCGAGTGCTACGACACCGTGCTCGTGGTGGGCAAGTTCGGGCCGACCCAGGAGCAGTTTGCGGCACCGCTGAGCACACCCCTGCTGGCCACCGCCCCGCGCACGACCAAACGGCTGATCGCCTGCACTGGGCCGGCCTATGCGTTGGGGCCGTGGACCGAGACTCTCATCGACGCCGGGGTGGGAGTGGCAAGCGGCATCGGCCCAGTGGCCCGCAGCCTGCATGCCATGAACGCCCATCTGGCGGTTCGCGATCGGGCCGCCCCGCCTCCGGTTGTCGCAGTGCCGGCCCCGGCCGAGACCGAGGTGGCCGCCGACGGCGAGCACCAGCTGCTGCGCTTCTCCGCGGCGGCTCGGCTGGCCGAGAGTTTCGGCATTCCGATGGCCCCGTTCGTCGAGCTCGACCCGACCCGACAGGACATCGCCGGGGCCGTCGAGTCCCTGCCGCCGGCCGCCAGCTACGTGATCAAGGTCGCCAACAGCTTGCACCGCACCGAGATCGGAGCCGTGCTGCGTTCGGTGGGCCGGCCCGACGTGCTGGCCGCTGTCAAGCACCTCAGTGACCTGGCCACCAGCCGGGGCGGCTCGCCGGAGGTGGTGGTGCAACCCGAGCTGGCCGCGCGGGGAGAGGTGTTGCTGGGTTCAACCACCGACTCCCCGTTCGGCCCGGTGGTGTTGTTCGGGCTCGGCGGCATCTTCGTCGAGGTGCTGGCCGACGTCACGGCCCGGCTCGCC
Organism: Pseudonocardiales bacterium; assembly: GCA_025465405.1. Lineage (GTDB taxonomy): Bacteria > Actinomycetota > Actinomycetes > Mycobacteriales > Jatrophihabitantaceae > RYN-117. Next base: position 6,664 of record JAODNL010000100.1, read on the forward strand.
CCATTCACCGCGCCCGACGCCCTCGACATGATCGACGCCTTGCGCGCGCGGCCGGTGCTGGCCGGTCTGCGCGGAGCCCCTCCGTGGAACGTGGTGGCTTTGGCCGACATCCTCGTCGGTTTCAGTCGACTCGCCGCGGCAACGGCCGGATGGCTGGCGGCCATCGACATCAACCCCCTACTCGTCACCGAGACCGGGTACGCCGCTGTCGATATCGGATGTGTCGTTCGGTCGCGCACTCAGCGGGCTGACGACGTCAGAGAGGAATGAGCAGATGGCCTACGAATACGAGACCCTGGCAACATCGGTGAAGGACAACATCCTCGATCTCGCCCTGAACCGGCCCCGGGTCCGTAACGCGATATCGCATCAGATGCAGGCCGAGATCGACGTGGCGCTGGACCAGGCCGAGACCGATCCCGAGGTCCGGGCCGTGATCTTGCGCGGCGAGGGCCTGATGTTCACCGCCGGGCACGACCTCGGTGAGCAGACGGGGGGCAAGAGCTTCCCCGACCTCACCTTCCCGCACGCGCACCCGACCATCAGCCCGCGCCTGCCCCGGGCCTGGTACTTTCGCAAGCCGCTGATCGGGGCCATCCACGGGTTCGTCGGCGCTTACGGGCTGGCCCTGGCCGGCTGCTGCGACTTCAACATCGCCGCGACCGGAACCCGCTTCAGCTGCGAGATCTTCCGGCTCTCCGGCTCGGCGCCCGACATCGGTTGGCTGCCGTTGTATCTGCAGCTGCCCATGCGCGTGATCGAGAAGCTGTGGCTGCTCGGCGGTTGGATGGATGCCGAGCAGGCCCTGCAGTTCCAGTTCGTGCAGCGGGTCGTGCCCGGAGGCGAGGTTGTCGAGGAGGCTCGCCGCTGGGCCGAGCAGGCGGCCCTGATCCCCTCGACCGGCTTCGCCTACAGCAAGGACCAGATCCGTCGATCGGTCGAGCTCCTCGGCCTGAACTCCTTGCACGCTGCCCTGTCGCGGGATCGGCCGCCGAGCAGCGGTGAGGCCGAGGCCTTCGGGGCGTTGGTGCAGGAGAAAGGCCTCAAGGCGGCGCTGCTCGAGCGCGACGCCAAGTTCGACCCGGCCGTTGCCCGGGTCTGAGTCGGTTGACGGAGAATTCGATGAGCGCTAGCACCTGCGTCACGATCGACACCGCGGACGGGCCCATGACGGCCTACGAAGTGCGTCCGGCCAACGGCGCGCGAGGGGCGGTCGTCGTCATCCAAGAGGCCTTCGGGCTAACGACCCACATCGAGCACGTCGCCCGCCGCATCGCCGCCGCCGGGTGGTACGCGATCGCGCCCGGCATCCTGCATCGCCAGGGCGACCCGACGCCGATCTTCGCCTACGACGACCTCGACTCGGTGCTGCCTGCGATGGGGCGCATGACCGCCGAGGGCATCGAGACCGATCTGGCCGCGACCTTCGAATACGTGGCCGCGATCGGGTTCGAGCCGGCCCGCACAGGCATCGTCGGCTTCTGCATGGGCGGAAGCGTCGCCTTCCTCGCCGCGACGCAGTACGCGCTGGGCGGGGCGGTCACCTTCTACGGCGGCGGCGTGCGGCAGGGGCGCTTCGGCGTGCCCGCGCTGCTCGACCTGGCGCCCAACCTGCGCACGCCCTGGCTCGGGCTCTACGGCGACCTCGACGTGGGCATCCCGATCGACGAGCTCGAAGAGCTGCGGGCCGTGGCCGCCGATACCGCGGTGGACACCGACATCGTGCGCTACCCAGAGGCCGACCACGGGTTCAACTGCAACGACCGACCGGCGGTGTTCAATGCCGACGCCGCGGCTGCTGCCTGGCAGCGGATGCTCGAGTGGTTCGACACCCACCTGGCCGCGACCGTCGATGCCTGACCCGGCGGGCCCAATCGCAACGACGACTGAGCCCGACCGAGGTGGTCGGGCTCAGGATCGTTACGAGATAGAGGACCTGGGCCGCCGCTACGCCCACGGCATCGACGATCGGGACTGGGCCAAGGTCGACTCCTGCTTCGCCGATGACGCCTACGTGCAGGGGCAGAGCTTCGGTGGGCCGTATCCCGACTACATCACCAACCTGCGCCAGTCGGTCGAGACCTTCGGCACCACCATGCACTTCCTCGGTAATCAGCTCACCGAGGTGCACGGCGACCGCGCCCGTATGGTCACGTACGGCATCGCCTACCACCTGGCCAGCAGCACGCCGGGCGGCGACTTCGTGATCGGCGTGAACTACGTAGACGACGTGGCCCGGCGCGAGACGGGCTGGCTGATCGTGCGCCGGTCGGTGTTCGGCATCTGGCGGCAGAGCTTGACCAGCGGCGTTGACATCCTGCCGGGCCGGCACTGACGCCGGACTACGCCGGACGCCGATCTACCAGGCGTCGCCCAGATCCAAGGTCACCGTCTTCATCGAGGCGCCACCGTCGATGATGAAGGTGGCCGCGTTGACGTAGCGAGCCTCATCGGAGGCGACGTAGGCCACCAGCCCGGCCACGTCCTTGCCGTTGCCGACGAACGAGGTGAGCTGCATCGAGCGTAGCGCCGGTCCGGCGACCTCGTGATCGAACATGTGCACGTTGCCCGGCGTCTCGATCAGCCCGAGCTGCACGACGTTCGAGCGGATCGCGCGCGGCGCGAGGTCGGCGGCGACTGCCCGGCTCAACCCCTCCAGGCCGGCCTTCGACGCCGCGTAGCCCGGCATGCCGTGCGTGGCTCGCGCCCCAGCGCCGGAGGAGATGTTGACGAAGTTGCCGCCCTCTGTCATCACCGCGCCGGCGAGCTTGAAGAAGTAGAACGGGCCCATGATGCCGACCCGGAGCATCGTCTCGAAGTTCTCGGTCTCGGCGTTCAGGATGCCGGTGTCGCGACCGTCTTGCAGCAGGTCGGTGCCGGCCGCGTTGTTGACGACGATGTCGATGCGCCCGTAGGCGTCCATCGCGTGGTCGACCACAACGGCCACGTCGGCCTCGACGCCGACATCAGCTCGGACGAACGAGGCCTTGCGGCCGCTGCTGGTCAGGTCGTCGGCTACGGCCTGACCGGCCTCGGCCGAGCGGCCACAACCCACGACGATCGCCCCGTCCGCCGACAGCCGACGGGCGATCTGCTCGCCGATGTTCTTGGTGGCGCCGGTGACGATGGCTACTTTGCCGTCTAGAGACACGAAACTCCTTCGTAGCAGGGGTTGTGAGTTCAGGCGTCGATCGAGACGGCCTTCGCGGTTGCGGCTGCGTGCACGCCGGCTCGGCGGCCGGAGAACACGCAGTCACCCAATGACAGCCCACTGATGTAGCTGTTGGAGCAGATGCCGACGGCGCTGCGGCCGGCGGCGTAGATACCGGGGATCGACTCGTCGTCGTCGTCGAGCAGCTCGCCGGTCTCCTCGTTGACCCGCAGGCCACCGAGTGTCAGCCCGGGCGCCGGGAACGCCGGCGCGTTCTTGATCGAGGTGTTGATCGCGTAGAACGGGCCCTGCTCGATCGGCGAGCACATCTCAGCCAGCTTGTGGGCCGGGTCGCCGTCGCCGGACTTGATGCCGTTGTTGTAGGCGTTCACGGTTGCGAGCAGGCCCGACGCCGGCACCCCGATCTTCTCGGCCAGCTCCTCGAGGGTGTCGGCCTTCACGTGACCCTTGGTGAACAGGTAGAAGGCCATGATGCCCTGGAACAGCAGGCCCTTGGTCTGGTCGCGCAGCTGACCACGCGCCTTCTTCCACTGCCGCGAGTCGAGCACTAGGTGCCCGATGCCCTGGTGCTCGAGGATCATCACTTCGGAGTGGGTGGCGCCGTAGAGGTCCTCGTTGGCGATGCGGGCTCCGGACGGGCCGACAGCCACGCCTTCGAGCAGGCCGCTGGGCGGGGACATGAACCGCCACGCGGTCATGCGCTCCATGTGGTCGACGGTGCCGCCGGCCGACTGGCCCAGCTTGATGCTGGTGCCGTCGTCGCCGACCGTTCCGAGGGGAAGGATGTCCTTCCAGC
>JAODNL010000128.1 GCA_025465405.1 Pseudonocardiales bacterium
ATCGTCGCGATAGAACGCGACGACATACCTGTCGCTACCCGGGTCCCCCCAGACCACCTCGCTGTCCGTGGCAGACGGTGGGAATCCGTTGGACCGGAAATGGAGTCCATGAATGTGGGTTCCGAACACCGGAAGTTCCGCGTACGCCTGTCCGTCCTGCCGGCCCGCGAGCAGGTTCTTCGCCGCGCGGGTTGCCTGGTCGAGCGTGCTGCGCCAATGTTCGACCCGGACCGGCTCGGGTCCGCACAGCGTGACCGGCCAACGGGCGACGTCGCCCGCCGCGACGACGTTCGGGTGGTCCCGAGCGAACAGCGCCGCATCACACAACATCCCGTCGGCAACTCGCAATCCGCTGTTCTCGAGCCAGTCCGTATTGGGCGTCACTCCCAGGCAGATGACGACGAGTTCTGCGGGCAGGACTTCACCGCCGACCAGTCGCACGGCTCTGACAGAACCGTTGTGGCCTTCGACGTCCTCGACGTCCACGCCGTACTTGACTTGGACGCCATGCCGCTCGTGTAACGAGACGACGCTCTCCGCCATCAGCGGACCGAGGGTCTTGACGAGTGGAGTTGTCGCCGCATCGACGATCGTCGTACGCAGGTTCCATTGCGCAGTAATGCTTGCAATCTCCGAGCCGATCAGTCCGCCACCGATGATCACGACGCTGGCCGGGCGCTGTAACAGGGCTGCGCGCAAAGCCTGGGCATCGGCAAGCGTTCGCAGCGACATGACGCCGGTCAGAGCCATCGCGGAGGCCGCGAGCTGACGTGGCCGCGAACCGGTGGCAACGATCAGTCCGTCGAACGGCAGCTGGGATCCATCATCGAGCTCGACCCGCCCGGCGGACATATCAAGGCTCCTGGCAACCCGACCTTGCAGCCAAGCTGCATCGATGTGCTCAGTGCGTAGCGAGATTCCGCCGACATCGCGAACGCCTTCGAGGTAGTCCTTCGAAAGGTGATACCGGTCGTACGGCTGATGCCTGTCACCGTCCACGACGGTCAGGTTGCCGCGGAAGCCTTCCGCGCGCAGGGTCTCGGCGGCCCGGACACCAGCAAGCGATCCCCCGACGATGACGATCCGTTCAGACTCGACCACTTGGCGTTTTGCCTTTCACGTGCCGTAGGGGCAGACCTTAGTCCGCAATGGCGCTGGGTCCTGATCGGCCCGGTCGAACCGGCCAGGACCCAGCACGGATGGCGGAGGGCGATTCCGCGCCCGCTATGCCTTTTCGATCGTGATGTCCTGCGCGCCGTCCCACAGCAGGCGCCGGCCGAGCTCCCTCAAGTTCTCACGCCCCGTCTCGACGGACGCGAAGTGGTTGCCGGCCAGATTGCCGAACCGCCGCGCAAAGATCGCGGGGCCGTAGGCGAAGAGAATCTCGATGTCGCTGAACCCGCCCGGGTAGATGATGAGGTCACCGGGAGCCGGGTGCGTGGTGTGGTTCTCGAAAGACTCGTGCTCGGAGTTGGGTAGGTCGAACCCGGAGTCGCTCATATCCACGGCCGCTGCCTCACCGCACCACGGCGCCTGGACGAGCTTCGAGCGAATCGGCAGGAGGCGAAGCACAGCTTCGACCGTATGCGGCGCGTCGGCTTCCTCGAGCTTCGCGTCGAACGTCAGGTCGCCTACGGTGATTTTCAGCATGTGGTTCCCCCGGTGCGCGTCGTTGCATCCATCGGACGTAACTCCTTCATGTCGTTTCATACGTACCTACGCAGGTACCGTAACAGGCGGACCTCGCCGATAGCAACGGCCCGGCGAACCATCGCTCGGCTAGCCACGCAATAGCCGCCGAACGACATCGGCGACGACCCGCACCGCTGGGCTGGCCTCGGATCCGACCCGGCTCGCGAGAAGGATGCGGCGCGGTGCGGGGGGCGTCACGAGCGGTATCGCGACGATCCCGTGACGAGGACTGAGCTGCAGCTCCGGCAACAACGCGACGCCGACCCCTGCTGCGATAAGACGCTGCAACACCACCGGGTCATCGGTGCGGGCGATGACCTTCGGGACGACGCTGTGGCTCGCCAGGTAACGCAGGGCGAAACACTCCTCAGCGGGCGGCTCGCCGTCGGCGATCCACGGCAGGCTGGCCGCGGACTCGAAGCTGATCGTGGCGGACGTGGCAACATCGGAGCGAGCGCTGACACACACCATGAACGGGTCATCACGGAGGAGTTCGACTTGCACACTTGGCCCGGGCTCGATCCTTCGGTCCTCGAAGTCGTATACGACGGCGAGGTCGATCTGTTGATGGCGCAATGCCATTAGTGACCGCACCGGATCGAGATCCTCGAACCGGATCGAGAGACCTGCCGATCTGCTGGCAACCCCGCTGAATATCCGCGGCGCGATGCTCGCCGCCGCGCTCGGAAACGCGGCCACCCTGATAAGCCCCTCCTCGAGACCCGCCAAGCGCCGCATCTCGCTTTCGGCCGCAGCCATCAACCCGAGCACGTCGTCGGCGCGCGCCGCCAGCCGGCGGCCGGCCTCCGTCAACGTGATGCTTCGTGGCCCCCGCTCGAGCAACGCGATCCCGGCTTCACGCTCGAGAAGTGCGATCTGCTGGGACACGGCGGGCGCGCTATATCCCAACACATCTGCGGTCGCAGCGATCGTCCCTTGTCTCGATAGCTCGCACAGCATGCGCAGTCGGTTCAGATTGAGCATCATGATCGCTTAACTCAAGCCCTCGATATCCTTACTTGTGTTTACGTGACTGTATGCGCAGGCTTGCTGTCATGACTACCGCCGACCTGCGACTGGACTGGCAGCCGCCGGGAGGCGCCTTCTTCGAAGGTGCCTGGGAACTGGGTTCCGGAGACTTGGAAGTCCGTGATCCGGAGGATGGTGCCTACCTGGCGTCAGTGCACGAGACCACGCCGGACGAGGTTCGCCGGGCGGTGACGGGACTCGCCCGTGCGTTCGATTGTGGCGCTGCGTGGCCATTGTGGAGGCGGCGCGAGGCCATGACTGCCGCCAGCCGACTCGTCGGCGACGACCTTCAGCGCCTGGCCGGGATCATCTCGGCCGAGAGCAGCAAAACCATCCGTGAGGCGACGCGCGAGGTCGGCCGAGCGTGTGAGACGCTTCGGCTGACCGCCGATCTCGCTGATCGACTGAATGGCGAGACGCTTCCGATGTCGAACACGCCACGCGCAGAGGGGCGAATCGGTTGGTTCACGCGCGAGCCGATCGGCGTGGTCGCTGCGATTACCCCGTTCAACGATCCTCTCAATCTCGTCGTTCATAAGGTTGCGCCCGCGCTGCTCGCAGGAAATGCGGTCGCACTCAAGCCGGCCGAAGCGACGCCGTTGAGTGCCCTTGCACTCGCGGAGATCCTCTTTCGCGCTGGCGTACCCGTGGAGCGGCTTGCTGTCCTGCCGGGAAGCGGATCGGGCGCGGGCCACGCACTCGTCAGCGATCCACGCATCGGTCTCGTGTCCTTCACCGGGGGTCATCGAACCGGCAGTACGGTCGCGCGGACCGCCGGCGCAAAAAAGATGATCATGGAACTCGGCGGAAATTGCGCAGTCATCGTGCTCGCCGACGCGGACCTCGAGGCAGCAGCCGCGGGAATCGTCGACGGCGCGTTCGGCGTCGCGGGGCAGAATTGCGTCTCGGTTCAACGCGTCTTCGTAGCAGATTCAGTCTCGAGCGAGCTGATCGACAAGGTTGTGCGCCTGACCCGCGTGCTCACGGTCGGCACCAAAACAAGCATGGAAACCGACGTCGGTCCGATGATCGACGAGGCGGCCGCGCAACGGGTCGAGGAGCTCGTCGGGGACGCATGTCGCAATGGGGCATCCGTGCGCACGGGCGGGCACCGTTCCGGCACCTTCGTCGAGCCGACGGTGTTGACGGACG
>JAODNL010000114.1 GCA_025465405.1 Pseudonocardiales bacterium
GTCGTGTGCGCCGGGGGGATCGCACTGGCCGGGTGCACGTCCACGACCAACGGTCGCCCGGTCGCCGCAGTCCGTGCTTCGGGTCAGTCGACGCCCGGCGCCATGCCGACGGATGCCGCGGGCCTGGCTGCGCTGCTGCGACGTGGCGCCGAGTCACTCTCGTCGGTGCACCTGGCGATGGGCGTAACGGCCTCCGGTGAGCAGATCCAAGCGGTTGGCGACGAGACGCTGAGCGCCGGCAAGCTCACGTCGATGGATCTGAGCGAGACCATCCCCGGCCTCGGCGACATCGAGCTGATCCTGGCGGACGGCAAGACGTACGCCAAGCTACCGAGCGCACTCAATCACTCCGGAAAGCCCTGGGTGCTGGTGCGTGCCGACAGTGCCGACTCCGTCGTGCGGACGCTGGCATCGTCACTGTCGACGGTGCAGAGCTCGGCGTCGCTCGACACCTTCCCGACATTCACCGCGGCCGCCAAGAGCGTCACGTCCCACGGCCCGGCGCAGGTCTCAGGCGTGGCCGCCACGCACTACTCGATCGTCGTCGACACCACGAAGCTGCCCGACAGCATGCCTGGCAAGCAGGCGCTCGTCGCGGCTGGCGTGACGACGCTGCCGCTCGAGCTGTGGATCGACGCACAGGGCCGGACCGTCAAGGTCTCGGAGGATCTGTCGGTGCAGGGCCAGGAGATCCGTACGACCGTTCTCATGAGCAAGTTCGATGCGCCCGTCTCGATCAGCGCCCCGCCGGCGAGCCAGGTCAGTACCGATTGAGGCGCTCCAGCACACGAAGGGACCCCCGATGCTCGAGCACAGCAAGGCATTCAGCGGCTTCTCGGTCGACGACCCTGCGGCGGCCAAGCAGTTCTACGGGCAGACCCTCGGGATCCCGGTGTCCGAGGAGAACGGGTTGCTGACCCTGCACCTCGCGGGCGACCGGGACACGCTGATCTACCCGAAGGACAACCACATCCCGGCGACGTTCACGATCCTCAACTTCCCGGTCGAGGACATCGAATCGGCGGTGGACGAGCTCGTCGCGCGCGGCGTTCAGTTCGAGAAGTACGAGTGGGTCGACGAGAAGGGAATCAACCGCCGCGGCGGGCCGCCCATCGCGTGGTTCAAGGATCCGGCCGGCAATATCCTGTCGGTGCTGCAGGACTAACTGGGTTACGGTCGCCGGATGACTGCCGAGCCGATCGCTGCAACGCCCGACGGCAAGGACTGGACGTGGGTGCTGCGCGAGCCGTGCCCGGAGTGCGGCTTCGACGCCGCGGTCATCGACCGCACCACACTTGCGACGCTTGTCCGCTCCTGTGTCGATGCCTTCCAGGCGCGGTTGGCGCGTGCCGATGCCGCGCGGCGGCCGTCTGCTGAGGTCTGGTCACCGCTGGAGTACGCCTGCCACGTGCGCGACGTCTGCCGCATCTTCGATGCGCGGCTGCGCCTGATGCTGACCGAGGACGACCCGGTTTTCGCCAACTGGGACCAGGACGAGACCGCCGTGGCCGACCGGTACTGGGCGCAGGATCCGGCGACGGTCGCGCGCGAACTCCGCGCCGCCGGCGAGGTGATCGCCGAGGCGTTCGCGGCGGTCGAGGTTGCCGCGTGGGATCGCCCCGGCCGCCGCTCGAATGGCTCGGTGTTCACGGTCGATTCCTTCGGACGCTACTTCGCGCACGACCTCATGCATCACGTCCACGACGTGAGCTGAGCGCCCAGCTGAGTTCAGGGTGCCGAAGGATCCGGCACGAGGACGCCGCGGGCCTCCCGGACCAGCAGCTGTGCGGTGGCCGCGGGGCCGCCCACCGTTGCCGGGATGCGCACCGGATGTCCGCCGGCCACGCTGAACGATGCGGCCCACGCAGCGGTGGCGGCCACGGTCATCGCTCCGGTCCCTCGATAGGTGTGCCCGTAGTAGCCCGGACAGTCGATGCTCCGGCACGGATGACCCATGGCGTCGTAGGCCTTGCCGGGCATTGAGTTCGAGTCATGTCGACCGTCGCCGAACGCCCAGTCCACGTGGTCCAGACGCAGCGTCACCTCGACTCGCTGACCGAGAATCGTCAGCGGTGCCAGGGTGCGTTGGGTCGGAGTCGCCAACCACATGATCGTCTGGATGTTCACCAGCGTGGCCGGCCGGGGTGCGAGCCCGATCGCCGCGGACGGTACCAATCGCGCGACCCGCTCCCGCACCATCGCCGCCGTAAGCTGCTGCCGGCTCGGTATTTGACAGCCGCCCCCTCTGTATTGCCAGGAGCCGCCTTGCGTTCTGAGAACCGCCACATATGCCTGCCGTCGCTCATCGTGCTGTCGTTGATTCCGAGCGCACGTTGCACGGTTTAGTACGCAGACATCGGCCCCGGTAACGCCGCCCGTGCCCTCTAATCGCTGCGGAACCGCAGCCGTGCAGGGAATTCGCACGACCAAATTCGCGAGAGCGTGTCTATTCAATTGGCGGCCGGGTGCCACGGTTGCGTCCCCCGACAGGTCGACACGACCAACGCCCGTACACGACCTGAGGCTGCCGTCCTCGACGCAATCCGCGACTGCTGCGCTAGTCACGCTCCAGAACACGACCGCGAGACAGCCCGCAGTCAGCAGCCGCATGATTCTGTTCACGACTTCACGGTTCCTTTCCGCACAACGCGCCATCCATGGTTAATCCACGTCATCCACAGCCGATAGACGACCTGATCAACGGCTGCGGCGCGTTCGATCACGCGCAGTTCGCGGTCGACGGTTTCCAATGCATCGGCGCCGAGAGCAACGTCAACTGACCTCGTCGCACCGTTGCGGCCATCATTCGTCGCAACATTGAGTGCGAGGACACGGATCCGACCGCCGCGGAAGCGAAACCCTCTGGCTCTCGCATC
>JAODNL010000120.1 GCA_025465405.1 Pseudonocardiales bacterium
GGTGCCGAGACGGTCATCGCGTTGCTGGACGCAGTCCTCGCCGAGGCCGCCGATGAGGGTCTCGACGAGGTCGTGGTGGGCATGCCGCACCGCGGTCGGCTCAACGTCCTGGCCAACATCGTCGGCAAGCCCTACGCGAAGATCTTCGACGAGTTCGAGGGCAACATCGATCCCGGCACCGCGCAGGGCTCCGGCGACGTCAAGTACCACCTCGGGGCCGAAGGCACGTTCCATGCGCCCAGCGGCAAGGACATCGACGTCGCGCTCACCGCGAACCCGTCGCATCTCGAGGCCGTCGACCCGGTGCTGGAAGGCATCGTCCGGGCGAAGCAGGACCTGCTGAACAAGGGCGAAGCCGGGTTCACCGTGCTTCCGCTGCTGCTGCACGGCGACGCCGCCTTCGCCGGCCAGGGTGTCGTGGCCGAGACGCTCAACCTCTCGCAGCTGCGCGGATACCGCACCGGCGGCACGGTGCACGTCGTCGTCAACAACCAGGTCGGCTTCACGACCTCGCCGTCGGCGTCGCGCTCGTCTCTGTACGCCACGGACATCGCGCGCATGATCGCCGCGCCGATCTTCCACGTGAACGGCGACGACCCCGAGGCGTGTGTTCGGGTGGCCAGACTCGCGGTGCAGTACCGGCGCGAGTTCAAGAAGGACGTCGTCATCGACATGGTCTGCTACCGGCGGCGCGGCCACAACGAGGCCGACAACCCCTCGTTCACCCAGCCGCTGATGTACGACATCATCGACGGCAAGCGCAGCGTCCGGAAGCTCTACACCGAAGCGCTCGTCGGCCGCGGCGATATCACGCTCGAGGACGCCGAGGCCGCGTTGAAGGACTTCCAGGCGCAGCTGGAGAAGGTGTTCGTCGAGACACGCAACGCGTCCGGCCGCGCGGCACCCGAGCCGGAGATCGAGCACGTCACGCCGTCGCAGCAGGTCACGACGGCGATCAGCGTGGAGGCGATCAAACGCATCGCCGACGTATACGCAAACCCCCCGGACGGCTTCACGATCCACCCACGGCTCAAGCCGCAGATCGACCGGCGGGTGGCGATGGCCAGCAACGGCGACGTCGACTGGGCGACCGCCGAGCTGTACGCGTTCGGGTCATTGGTCTTGCAGCATCGCCCGGTTCGGCTGGCCGGCCAGGACTCGCGACGCGGAACGTTCACGCAGCGCCACGTCACGCTGATCGACCGCAACAGCGGCACCGAATACACGCCGTTGAAGCATCTGTCCGACGACCAGGCGCCGTTCTGGGCGTACGACTCGCTGCTTTCGGAGTACGCGGCGATGGGCTTCGAGTACGGCTATTCGGTCGTGCGCGAAGACGCCCTCGTCTGCTGGGAAGCGCAGTTCGGCGACTTCGCCGACGGAGCGCAGACGATCGTGGACGAGTTCATCGCGTCCGGCGAGGCGAAGTGGGGACAGCAGTCAGCGGTCACGCTGCTGCTGCCGCACGGCTACGAGGGACAGGGTCCGGACCATTCGTCCGGACGGCCCGAGCGGTTCCTGCAACTGGCGGCCGAGAACAACATGACGGTGGCGATGTGCTCGACGCCGGCGAACTACTTCCACCTGCTGCGGCGCCAGGGCCTGTCGCCGGTGCGCCGGCCATTGATCGCGCTCACGCCGAAGTCGTTGCTGCGGCTGAAAGCCGCGGTGAGCGCGATCGACGACTTCACCGACGGCACGTTCCAGGCCGTGATCGGCGATTCGACGGCCGCCGACCCGGCCGCGGTCCGGCGGGTCCTCCTGTGCAGCGGCAAGGTGTACTACGACCTCGCCGCGGCGCGGGCTGAGCGGGGCCGGCAGGACGTCGCGATCGTGCGCGTCGAGCAGCTCTACCCATTGCCCGCCGAACAGCTGCGTGCGGAGCTCGGGCGGTATCCGGACGCGGAACTGGTGTGGGTCCAGGAGGAGCCGGCCAACCAGGGTGGCTGGCCGTTCATCGCGCTCAACCTGCCCGAGCACCTCGGTGGACGTCCGCTGCTGCGGGTCTCGCGCCGTGCCTCGGCCTCGCCGGCCGTGGGCTCGCTGAGCGTGCACGAGGCGCAGCAGCGCGAGATTGTCGCGAGCGCTCTCGCTTGATCAAGACGTCGTGAGGGTCGCCAGGCAGCCATCCAGGCGTCTTGATCAACGAGAGGATTGGCACGCGTGACGACTACCGAGAGTTCGGCCCCGCCCATCCGCTGGGGTGTGCTCGGCGCGGGCGGGATCGCGGCGACTGTCGGGGCCGACATCGCCGCGTCACCCGGCAGCACGCTGGCCGCGGTCGCGGCGCGTGACGCCCAGCGCGCGGCCGCCTTCGCCCGGCTGCACGGAGTCGCCCGCTCGTATGGTTCCTACGAGGAGTTGGTCACCGATCCCGACGTCGACGTCGTCTATGTGGCAACCACTCATGCGCAGCATCACGAGCACGCGCTGCTCGCCCTCGAGGCCGGCAAGCCGGTGCTCGTCGAGAAGGCGTTCACGCTCAACGCGCGAGAAGCACGCAAGGTCGTCGCGGTCGCCCGCGCGCACCGGCTGTTCTGCATGGAAGCGATGTGGATGCGATTCAACCCCCTGATCCAGGAGGCGCAGCGCGTTGCGGCGAGCGGGCGCATCGGCGACGTGGTCGCCGTGCGGGCGGAACTGTCCCGACGCTTCGAGTACGACCCCAACCATCGCTTGTTCAACCTCGAGGTCGGCGGGGGCGCGCTGCTGGACCTCGGTGTCTATCCGACGACGTTCGCGTGGCTGTTCCTCGGTCGGCCGGACATCGTCCAGGCGACCGGATCACTCGCACCAACTGGCTCGGACGCCACGGCCGCGCTGCAGTGGGGCTATGGCGACGGCCGGATCGCACAGGTTCTCTCGAGCGCGGTTTCCGGCAGCCCGTTCGCCGGCCTGGTCACGGGCACCAGCGGCTGGATCCAGGTCGGTCGGCGCGTGCACCATCCGACCACGCTCACGGTGCATACCGCGGCGGGCGACGAGGTCTCGAGCGTCGAGATCGCCGGCAACGGCTACGGACCTCAGGTCGCCGAAGTCGAGCGCTGCCTTCGCGCGGGAGAGACGGAGAGCCCGCTGGCGCCGCTGGACGAGACGGTGGCCATCCTGGAGATCCTCGACGAGGCGCGCCGTCAGCTCGGCGTTCGCTACCCGGCCGACGAGGCCTGACGGATGTACTTCACCGATCGCGGCATCGAGGAACTCGTCGAGCGCCGGGGAGACGAGCGGGTTTCCCTGGAGTGGCTCGGTGACCGGCTGCAGAGTTTCATCGACTCCCATCCCGAATTCGAGACGGCCATCGACCGGCTCGCCACCTGGCTGGCGCGCGCCGATGACGACGACTGACGACGACTGACGACGACTGACGACGACTGACGACGACTGACTCAGCGGCGCCTCTTATTGCCCTCGGCGATCGAGATCGCGGCCAGCGCGCTGAGCGCGATGAGGACCATGGCCAGCCCTGCTCCGGTTCCGGCGATCATGCGCGCCTCCTCTCATCACGGTGATGTCTCAACCAAAAGTACGCGTTACCACCGAGTAACCCGTACCGCTGGTTACGTGATGCTCGTCGCCTCTTCGGCGCGTTTGGCCGGACGTTTCCGATCAAACACCGGCAAAAAGAGCTGGGCCAGGGGCCCGATCGTCATCGCAAAGAGCACGGTCCCGATGCCTACCGTCCCGCCGAGCAGCCAGCCCACGGCCAGCACGGCGACTTCGATCCCGGTCCGGGTCAGCCTGATGGATCGACCGGTGCGGCGGGCGAGGCCGGTCATCAGGCCGTCGCGTGGACCCGGCCCGAAGTTGGCGCCGATGTACATGCCGGTGGCGATCCCGCAGAGCACGATGCCGGCGGCCATGTCAGCTGCCCGCCACCCGGTCCGGTGCGCATGCGGTAGCCACTGCAACGAGGCGTTCATCGACACGCCTATCAGCACCACGTTGCTGACGGTGCCGAGCCCGGGCCGCTGTCGCAGCGGGATCCAGCCGAGCAGGACGGCGGCGCCGACGATGATCACCAGCGTGCCGATCGCCAGGCCGGTGTGCCGGGCGAGACCCTGATGGAAGACGTCCCACGGGTCGAGGCCGAACCCCGAGCGCACCTGGAGCCCGGCGGCCAGGCCGTACAGGAGCAGGCCAATATAGAGCTGGCCCAGCCGGACGGTCAGTCGAAGGCGGGCCACAATGGGGATCATGCCAGGCCGTTCCTCGCCGCTCCAGGGCTGTGAGCGGTCCAATCCTCGATCCGTGGCATACCATTCGGGCCAATCCGTGGGATGATGCCCGCATGGCCCCGGTCTCTCGCCTCAGCGGCCGCACGCTCGCCGCGTTGCTTCCCGATCTGCGCACGCTGCCGGGGCCGGTGTACTCCGCGCTCGGCGACGCCGTCACCGCCCTGGTGCTGGACGGGCGCATCGCCACCGAGACCCGGCTGCCGTCCGAGCGCGAACTGGCGGTCGCGCTTCAGGTCAGCCGGGCCACCGTCACCGCCGCCTACGACGCGCTGCGGGGCGACGGCTTTCTCGCCAGCCGGACCGGCTCGGGCAGCTTCGTCACCGTCCCGGCCGGCTCCGTGCCACGCCCTTCGCTGTCGCGCTGGACGATGGCCGGCGCCGGTCCGGCCGACGTCATCGACTTGTCCTGTGCAGCCCTACCGGCCCCGCCCGGACTGCTCGAGGTCGCGGTGGCCGCGGCGGCTCGGTCGATCACGCCGCACACCGTCGACGACGGCTACGCCCCGGCCGGGTTGCCCGCGCTCCGCGCCGCCGTCGCCGAGCGATTCACCGCCCGCGGTGTGGCCACAGGCCCCGACCAGGTGCTGATCACCAACGGGGCGCTGCACGGCTGGGATCTGCTGCTACGCCTGCTCGTCGGCCCCGGTGATCGAGTCCTCACCGAGCTGCCGACCTACCCGGGCGCACTGGACGCGATCCGCGGCAACGGGGCGCGCGTCGTCCCGGTGCCGATGGCTGCGGGCGGCGGCTGGCAGGTCGACCAGCTGCAGGCGACGCTGCGCCAGACCTCCCCGCGACTGGCCTACCTGACCCCGGACTTCCACAATCCGACCGGCGCCCTGATCCCGGAATCCGATCGGCGGGACGTGCTGCGGGTAGCCCGGCAGACCGGCACGACCGTCGTCGTCGACGAGTCGTTCGTCAACCTCGGCTTCTGCCCGCCCGAGCGCGCGACGGCGGCCATCGACTCCTCTGTGATCAGCATCGGTTCGCTGTCAAAACCGATCTGGGGCGGGTTGCGGATCGGCTGGCTGCGCGCGTCCGTCGACCTCGTGCACCGGCTCGCCGCGCTGCGGGCCGGCATCGACATGGCCGGTCCGGTGCTCGACCAGCTCGTCGCGACGGAGCTGTTCGGGAAGCTGGACGAGATCACCGCGGCCCGGCTGAGCGAGCTGCGGCCGCAGCGGGACGCGCTCGTCGCGGCGCTCGCGCGCGAGCTTCCCGAATGGCAGGTCGCAGTGCCGCAGGGCGGTCTGTCGCTGTGGGCGGAGTTGGACGCCCCGCTGTCGACACCGCTCACCCTGCTCGCGGCGCAGGCCGGCGTGATCGTCGTGCCGGGGTCGAGGTTCGGCGTCGACGGCACACTGGAGCGGTTCCTGCGCTTGCCGTTCTCCCTGCCCGCACCGCGGCTGGACGACGCGGTGCGCCGGCTGGCCGGCGTGTGGGCCGGCATCGACCGCGCGGGTATCGGTACCCGCCAGCTCGTTGTCGCCTGAGTCGGCAGCACTGGGGATCCCGGTCATGGCCGGCTCTGATCAACATGCGTGAATCCCCGTGATCAATGGGTCAATCCCCGTGATCCCAACGTCAATTCCCATGATCAAGACGTCCGAGTGGCTGCCCTGACGACTGCCCTGACGACCACTACGACGTCTTGATCACCGCGGGTGGGGCGACGCCGGGTGGGGCGAGCCGTCAGGGGACGGCGTTCGGGCGACGTCGTCAGGGCGACGGCGTCAGGGCGAGGTCGTCAG
>JAODNL010000135.1 GCA_025465405.1 Pseudonocardiales bacterium
TCACCGGCGACCAAAATGGAGTGCGAAGTCGTGCCGGACCGATACCACTCGTTGCCCTCATGGATGACGAGGTCGGCGCCACCTAGATCGAGCACGATCTGATCTGCGGGTCCGCCCCGTTGCTGCACTAGCCCATGGCGCGCTGGACGGCGGCGGCGACGGCCGCGTGCGACGCGACGTCCGCGTCGGCGGCGTCCGGATCGAGCAGACCCGGGCCCCCTCGCAATGCGTCGCCGGTGCGGTGCGGTGCGAGGTTGAAGTGCAGGTGCGGGACGTGATCACCGAACACATACACGTACGTCCTCTCCGCACCGGTGGCCCGGCGCAGGGACTCGGTGGCACGTGCGAGAACAGATCCCAGCGTGGCTGCTTCGGGACCGTCGAGTTGGGTGATGAACGGGATGTGCCGCCGAGGTTCAAGGTGCGCGAAGCCCGGTATCGGACCGGTCAGCACGACAGACAGACGCCAAAGATCGTCTTCCCACACCCTGGTGCGCCGAAAGTGCGCGTCCGCCTCAGCCGTGTTACACAGCAGACACCGGCGATTCTGGGCGACAGCACCGGTCATGATCGTCGCCACCGCGCGAGGTCATCGGGCGTGTCCAGGTCGGCGGGGTTGCCGGCGACCTCCACCTCGTCGACCAGGTCAGGATGCCCCGCGAGGTACGCGCGCGCACCCTCGTCCGGTCCCGCGAGCGCAAGCGCGTCCTGCCAGAACCGCGGCGCCATGACGATGGGATGCCCCCGCTGCCCGTCATAGGAGGCGACCGCGATCCGGCCCGCCTGCCACGCCGCGACCACGGCCAGCACGGCACCGCCGTCGACTGCCGGCATATCTACGAGCAGCACGGCAAGAGCGTCGCCGACCGCGGCGTCGGCAGCGAGAGCCAGCGAGGACCGCATGCCACGCTCCGGGTCGTCATTGACGATTCGTATGGCGCCCGCGACGTCGACGCCCGGCCGCACAACGGCAAGTACCGGCGCGCATCCGCCGTCGCGCAATGCGGTCACCGCGCGATCGAGCAAGCGGACACCGTGCACGGTGAGTTCCGCCTTCGGCGTGCCCATCCGGCGCCCCGCTCCCGCGGCCAGCACCGCGCCTGTCACCCGCGCCACGATCGAGAGAGTATGCGCCGGCGACGAAACAGACGATGCTTGACGAATGCAACCGAGCAGTTTCCCTGACCCGACCGCGGTCGCCGATGCCCTCGACCGGGCCGGCTACCTGCCCGACACCGGCATCGCGACCGCGGCCTTTCTTGCGATCCGGATGGGACGTCCGCTGTTCCTCGAAGGTGATCCGGGCGTCGGGAAGACCGCGCTGGCGCAGGCACTCGCGGACATCACGGGCGCGCGCCTGGTCAGGCTGCAGTGCTACGAAGGCATCGACGCCAGCCAGGCGCTATACGACTGGGACTTCCCGCGACAGATCCTGCACCTGCGCGCGGCCGGAGATGCCGCCGATACGGCCTCGCTCGAAGCCTCCTTGTACGACCGGCGCTTTCTCGTCCCCCGTCCGATCCTGCAAGCGCTCGAGAACAGCCCGTCGGTGCTGCTCATCGACGAGATCGATCGCGCCGACGATGAGTTCGAGGCATTCCTCCTCGAGGTCCTCGCCGACAACGCGGTCACGATCCCGGAGCTGGGCACCATCCGCGCCGAGACACCGCCGATCGTCGTGCTGACGTCCAACCGCACCCGCGAGGTCCACGACGCGCTCAAGCGGCGCTGCCTGTACCACTGGATCGCGCACCCGGACTTCGCGCGCGAGGTCGAGATCGTGCGCCGGCGCATCCCGGACGTCGCCGAGCAGCTCACGCGTGACGTCGCGGCGGCCGTCGCCCGGTTGCGCGAGGCCGACCTGCTCAAACCGCCGGGTATCGCCGAGACCATCGACTGGACCCAGGCGCTGCACGTGCTCGGCGCGACCAGCCTGGATGCCGCGCGCGCCGCGGCCACGCTCGGCGCCGCGGTGAAATACCACGAGGACCAGATCCGCGTCCGGCGCGACCTGCTGCCCGAGCTGGTCGAGAGCCGATGATCGCCAGCGGGAGTCCCGTCGCCGCGATGACCGGATTCGCTCGTGCGCTGCGGGCGGCGGGTGTTGCCGCGGACGCGACCCGGCTCGCGACGAGCGTCGCGGCGCTCGACCACCTGGATCCGCTCGACATCGAGCACGTGTACTGGGCGACGCGCCTGGCGCTGTGCGCGGAACCGGACGATCTGCCTCGATTCGAAGCCCTCTTCGACGCGTGGTTCCGTGACCGGCCCGCGGCGCCGCCGATTCCCTCACTACCCGACCCGGCGACGGTGTCGGCGCAGCTGCGGTCACTCCCCCGTGCGCAGGACGACAACAGCGGCGAGCAGCCGCTGCGCACCGCGGCCAATGACACGGACGTACTTCGTCGACACGACATCTCTGCGCTGACCGATGCCGAGCGCGACGAGATCAACCGCATGATCGCGATGCTCGCTCCGAAGGTCGGCGCCCGCCGCACCCGGCGCTACCGCCCGGGCGGTCGTGAGCGCATCGACGTGCCCCGCACGGTGCGCGCGATGCTGCGCGACGGCGGCGAGCCGGCCCTGCTCGCCTACGAGCGCCGCCGGACGAAGCCACGACGCCTGGTGCTGTTGCTCGACGTCAGCGGATCGATGTCGCCGTACGCCGACGGGCTGCTGCGGTTCGCGCATGCCGCCGTACGGGTCGCGCCCGCCACGACCGAGGTGTTCACCATGGGCACGCGGCTGACGCGGATCACGCGTCCGCTACGACTGCGGGACGCCGAACTCGCGCTGCGGGCGGCTGGCTCGGCCGTGCCGGACTGGAGCGGCGGCACGCGGCTGGGCGAGTCGCTGCGCGCATTCCTCGACCGGTGGGGGCAGCGCGGCACCGCTCGCCGCGCGGTCGTCGTCCTCGCGTCCGACGGCTGGGAGCGTGGGGACGCCGAGCTGCTCGGCGAGCAGATGGCTCGTCTGGCTCGCTTGGCGCACCGGATCGTTTGGGTCAACCCGCACCGGGGCCGCAGCGGCTTCGTGCCCGCAACCGGCGGCATGGTCGCGGCGCTTCCGCACGTCGACGAGTTGG
The DNA here is from genome assembly GCA_025465405.1 of Pseudonocardiales bacterium. GTDB lineage: Bacteria > Actinomycetota > Actinomycetes > Mycobacteriales > Jatrophihabitantaceae > RYN-117. The sequence goes on from JAODNL010000135.1 coordinate 3,086, forward strand.
TGGCCGGACACAGCTTCGACGCGTTGCGTAACGTCGTCGAGGTGATCGCGCATGCGTGACGTCATCGAGGAACTCGAGTCCTGGTGGCGCGCCGGCGACGCAGTCGGGGTCGGCACGGTCGTCGCCACCTGGAAGTCCGCGCCACGCCAGCCCGGCGCGTCGATGCTCGTCGGGCCGGACGCCACCGCGGTCGGCAGCGTGTCGGGCGGTTGCGTCGAGAGTGCGGTCTACGACCTGGCCGAGGCGGCGCAAGCGGGAGCCGCGCCGGTGCTGCAGCGTTACGGGGTCAGCGATGACGACGCCGCCGCGGTCGGCCTGACCTGCGGCGGGATCATCGACGTGTTCGTCGAGGCCGTGAGCCAGCAGACCTTCCCGGAGTTGGGCGAGGTAGCGCGCGACATCCGCGACGGCCGCCCGGTCGCGGTGGCCACCCTGATCAGTGACGCCGGCACGGCCCGCGTCGGCCGGCGGCTGGTGGTTCGGCCGGACGGCACAGCCGGATCACTCGGCAGCGCCCGACTCG
>JAODNL010000139.1 GCA_025465405.1 Pseudonocardiales bacterium
GCGTCGCGTCGGACCTGCGGCCCAGCTTCCCGAACGACGAAGAGCTCTACGGCGGGCCGGTATTTGTCTCGGCCGAGCAGGCCACGGCGGAGCTGATCGCCCTTCCGACCAGCGACGAGCCGCGCACGAGGCTGCGGATCGGCCCGTCCGAGCACGCCGTGCTGCTGCGGGCCGACGGGCCCCACAACGCGCAGAACGCCACCGGCGCCGCGGCGCTCGCCCTGACCTTCGGATTCGACGCCGACACGGTTGTCGCGGGGCTGGCGAAGGTCTCGCCCGCGTTCGGCCGCGGCCAGTCCTTCGACGTCGAGGGCCGGCGCGTCGTGCTGCAGCTGGTGAAGAACCCGGCGGGCTTCCGGCAGACCCTGCGCACCCTCGACGGCGGCACGCCCGCGGACGCGATCGTGGTCGCGATCAACGACGACTACGCCGACGGCCGCGACGTGTCCTGGCTGTGGGACGTCGATTTCACCGCGCTCGGCGGCCGCCCGGCCCGGCTGTCGACGGCCGGCACGCGGGCCGCCGACATGGCGGTGCGGCTGCGGTACGACGACGTCGGTGTGGAGGAGGTCGACCCGGACCTGGAGAAGTCCGTGCGCTCGGCCGTGGCCGCGGTTGCGCCGGGCGGCCAGGTTGCTGTGTTCAGCACGTACACGGCGATGTGGGCACTGCACGCGATCCTGCTGCGGATCGGAACGGCGACATGACGCCGCGGCTCACGCTCGTCCACCTGTACCCGCGGGAGATGAACATCTACGGCGACACCGGAAACGTGGTGGTGCTGCGCCGCCGGTTGCAATGGCGCGAGCTGCCCGTCGACGTGGTGCCGGTGAGCGTCGGGGACCCGCTGCCGAACGACGCCGACATCCTGCTCGGCGGCGGCGGGCAGGATGCGGCGCAGGGGGAGATCGGGGCCGACTTCGCCAGCCGCGGCGCCCAGCTTCGCGCGATGGCCGACGACGGCGTGGTGATGCTGACGATCTGCGGCAGCTACCAGATGCTCGGGCACGAGTTCGTCACCCAGGAGGGCCGCCGGATCGCCGGCGTCGGCGTGCTCGACGTGATCACGCGCGGGCAGAGCCAGCGGCTGATCGGCAACAACTACGTCGACACGGTCGATGCCGGCCGGCTCGTGGGTTACGAGAACCACAGCGGCCTCACCGAGCTCGGCTCCCGCGTGCGGCCGCTGGGAAGCACCCTGCCCGGGCGTGGCAACAACGGCCACGACCAGACCGAGGGTGCCGTTCGTGACAACGTGATCGGCACCTACCTGCACGGTCCGGTCCTGGCCAAGAGCCCGCGGTTCGCCGACGACCTGCTGCGGCGCGCCTATGCCCGGCGCGGGGTCGCCGTCGACCTCGAGCCGCTCGACGATTCGCTGGCCGACCAGGCGGCCCGAGTAGCTGTGAGCCGGTCGCGCTGATCGCGCGGGCCGTCCAGCGGTCATTTAGGCTGCCGCTCGTGAAACGTGTGTTGGCGGGCGTGGCGGCCGTGACCGGGATCGTGTTGACGGGTTGCACGAGCGCGAGCTCGGACAACCCGACGATCTCGACGATCGAAACCACCGTCCACAGCACCGTCACCCAGACCAGGACGGCGGCGCCGACGTTCCGACCCAAGCCGGCGACGACAGTTGCACCCCTGCCGCCCGGTCAGGCGCCGGCCAAGGGCGAGGTGGAGCGGGCGTGCCCGTACATCCTCTCCTCGCAGGACCAGGGACCCAACAGCTTGGCCGATCTCGAGGGCGACCGGGTGTACCGCACCACGGTGCTGACCGGGATGAAGCCGGTCGGCTGCCGCTTCTACTTCTGGTCCGATCAATACCAAGCGATCGCCGAGATCGCGACGCGGTCGTTCAGCTCCGCGCTGGATGCCCACAACGCGATGGTTCTCACGGCGGCGGCGGGTAACCAGAATCAGGGCTACCCCAATTTGCTGCCCGGAGTGGACGCGATCAGCTACCGCACGAAGTTCCTCGGCCGCGACGGCGACCGGGACTGGGCCTGTGTCTTCAGCAAAGGCAAGCTCATGGTGACGGTGCGCACCCAGCGGACCGATACGTCACTGAACGCCCGGCTCATCGCGAAGGCGATCGCACCCAAGATCTGACAGGCCGAATCGCCGTCCGAGCCGCGTGCGAGGATGGCTGAGCCAGGTATCCGCCGAACCGCTGGAGTTTCGTCGTGTCCGCTACCCAGATCGCCACGTTGCACACCTCCGCTGGAGACATCCGCGTGCTGCTGTTCGGCAACCACGCGCCGAAGACCGTCCGCAACTTCGTGGAACTGGCTGACGGATCCCGGGAGTGGACGCACCCTGGCACGGGAGCGAAGACCACCGACCGGCTGTACGACGGGACGATCTTCCACCGGGTCATCCCCAACTTCATGATCCAGGGCGGCGACCCGCTCGGCCGCGGCACCGGCGACCCCGGGTACAAGTTCGCGGACGAGTTCCACCCCGAGCTGTCCTTCGACCGCCCGTACCTGCTGGCGATGGCCAACTCGGGGCCGAACTCGAACGGCTCGCAGTTCTTCATCACCGTGGCGCCCACCGACTGGCTGAACCGCAAGCACAGCATCTTCGGTGAGGTCGCCGATGCGGACAGCCGCGCGGTGGTCGACACCATCGCGGCGACGCCGACCGGCGCGGCCGACCGTCCCAAGCAGGACGTCACGATCAACTCCGTGACGATCGAGCCCGCCGGAGCGCAGGCCCAGGAGCCTGCCGGGCAATGACGCCACCTGACGGCGGCGAGCCGTCGGCGGCCGGCGCCCCCGCGCAGGCTGCGCGCTGCTACCGGCATCCCAACCGCGAAGCGCTCGTGCGGTGCACCCGCTGCGAACGGCCGATCTGCCCGGAGTGCATGCGACCGGCCTCGGTGGGGTTCCACTGCCCGGACGACGTGCGGCTGGCGCGCGGGACCGTCCGCCGGCCCCGCACGTCGGTCGGCGCCAGCATGATCGAGTCGCCGCCGTTCGTCACGATCGGGCTGATCGTGGCCAACGTGATCGTGTACATCCTGATCGCCACCCAGTCCGCGGGCGGCTTCACCCATCCGGGTGACGCGTCCTCACGCCTGTTCGCGAGGTGGCAGCTGCTGCCCTACGCGGTCGACCACAACGGCGAGTACTTCCGCTTGATCACGTCGGCGTTCCTGCACGTCAGCCTGCTGCACATCGGCTCGAACATGCTGGCGCTGGGGATCATCGGGCCGCCGCTGGAGCGGCTGCTCGGCCGGTGGCGCTTCGGGGCGATGTACCTGCTCGGCGCCCTCGGCGGCTCGGCAGCGGTCTATGCGTTCGGCCGGGTGTTCACCGCAGAGGTCGGCGCGTCTGGTGCGATCTTCGGGCTGTTCGCCGCCAGCCTGGTGCTGGTCCGCAAGCTCGGCCTCGACCCGCAGTGGCTGATCGGCGTGATCGCCATCAACTTCGTGCTCACGTTCTCGATCCACAACATCTCGAAGCTCGGGCACATCGGTGGCTTCGTCGCCGGCGGTGTGGCAGCGCTGGCGATCGGCGGGCTGCCGCAGGCGCGGCAGCGCCTGAGCCCACGAACGCAGGCACTCGGCCTGGCTGGAGTGGCTGCGGTGCTTGCCGTGATCGTCGCCGTGCGCACCGCCACGTTCTAGCTGCGTACGCGACGTTCTAGCTGCGCACGGCCACGGTCTAGCGTCGCGGATCGAAGGCAGTGACCAGACCGGCGACGGTCTCCGGGTCGGCACCCAGCGCGCGCCGGCTGAACACCACGAGCGAGTCGCCGGCTTCGATCTCCAGCGTGACCGCACGCAGCCCGTACCGATCCCGCGAGTCGGCGCGGACAGAATCCACGTCCGGCCATGGCAGCCGCGCCCGCAGCGACGGGGTGCGGATGGCAAGGCCTTCGGCCGAGGCCGTCAACCGGGGCCAGAACAGCAGATCGGTCACCGCATAGGCCGCCAGTACGAGCGCGGCGAGGGCGAACAGGATCTGTCCGGCCCGGTCGGTGGTCAGCGCGGCGGCTGATGCGCTGACCGCCGCGAGGACGCCGCCGGCGGCGGTGAGCCGGCGATCCGGGCCGAATCGGCAGGTCGTGAGGCGGCGGTCCACCGCTGCTCCGTCCACAGGGTTATCCCCAGCTGGGGATTACTTACAGCGGTGTAATCACAGGCGTGGAAAACGATGTGGACGCGGTCAGCGCCAGCGGACGGCCATCACGAGACCGACGAACATGATCCCGAAGCCCACGGCGAAGTTCCACCCGCCGATGTCCTTCATGCCCGGCACGCTCTGGGCGGCCAGGTAATACACCACGAGATAGGCCAGCCCGATCACGAGTACCACGGCCATCACGATCGGGTACCACGAAGGGCTCGGCGTGATGGCCTTACCCGCTGGGCTCAACGACTGGGCCCGGACCGGGGCTTCGGGCTTCTTGCGGACCTTGGACTTCGGCACGTCGTTCTCCTGGTTGACCGCCTCCCAGGACGCGCCCGGTCGGGTGGCCGTGCTGTGGCCTACGGCAGTTAGCGTAGACGCAGCGCGCCACCAAGGTGCAGCACCTCGGGAGCTCGTCCGGCCCCCGGGGGACTCGGCGGCGGAAGGCGACAGGGTGCGCATCGACGTTCCAGCGCGGCTGCGCGCCTCGATCGGCCGCAACCGGTCGACCTGGCGTGTCCTCGTGCCGGTCGTGTGCCTGCTGGCCGGGTTCGGCTTCGCCACCAGCGCCCGCGACGCCCGAGGCACCGACCTGCGGCCGCCGGCAACGGCCAACCTGACCGATCTCGTCCGCGCGGCCGAGGCGGACGTGCAGTCCAGTGACCGGACGCTCGCCGCACTGCAGGCGCAGGTCTCCGCCGCCACCAACGACGCAGGCAAGGGCAACTCCGCGGTGGCCGACGCCCAGGCCAAGGTCCGGCCCCTGGCCGTGCCGGGCGGGCTGACCGCGGTACGCGGGCCCGGCATCGTCGTCGTCCTGAACGACGCCCAGGACCAGTCCGCGAACCCCGGCGTCGACCCCAACCAGTTGGTCGTACACCAGTCCGATCTACAGGCCGTTGTGAACGCGCTGTGGTCCGGCGGTGCCGAAGCCATGATGATCGCCGGGCAGCGCGTGATCGCCACCAGCGCGGTACGGTGCGTCGGCAATACCCTTCTGCTCAACGGCGACGTCTACTCCCCCCCATTTCGGGTTGCGGCGATCGGTCCGTATCAGACAATGCAAAGCGCACTCGACCTCTCGCCCGGCGTGAAGCTCTTCAAAGAAGCAGCGCGCTTCTACGGCTTGGGTTACACGGTCGGGTCACAGCAGAAACTCGACCTGCCCGCGTACACGAGACCGGTCGGGTTGGCGTACGCGAAGGCGACGACGAGATGAGCGGAGACCCGGTGAGCGACGGCGAGGACGGCTCGGTCCTGGATCTGAGCGACGACGACGGCGACGACGGCGTGGTTGCGACTCAGGCTCCTGATCACCGCCGGCCGTCGAACACCGGCGACACGGTGCGGTTCGTGCTGCGCGGCATCGGCCAGACGCTGATCACCGGCGGCCTGATCATCCTGCTGTTCGTCGTCTACGAGGTGTACGTCACCAATATCTTCGCTCACCAGCGGCAGGTGCGGGTGCACAACGCACTCGAGAAGAAGTGGGCCAGCGGACAGGACCCTCTGGCGCTGCCGGGCGGTAACCAGTCAGCCATCCCGATCGGCTCAGGTATCGCCAACATCTACATCCCACGCTTCGGCAGGGACTTCGCGTTCACCGTCGTCCAGGGCACCGACGATGTGTCCTTGGAGAAGGGGCCCGGCCACTACAACGACACCGCGCTTCCCGGCGAGACCGGCAACTTTGCCATTGCCGGACACCGCGTCGGGAAGGGTGAGCCGTTCCTGAACCTGGATCACCTCAAGGCCGGCGACGACGTGATCATCGAGACTCGGGCGAAGTGGTACGTGTACGTCGTCGAGGGCGACCCGCGCACCGGCAACTTGAGCGTCAGGGACGCGAACAACGTGCCGGGTCGCGAGATCGTGAATCCGTCGGACGGTCAGGTTCTGCTGGCGGTTCCGGACAACCCGGGGCGCACGCCCAGCAGCCACGACCGCTATCTGACGATGACGACCTGCCACCCGAAGTTCACGGCGACACAGCGCATGGTCCTGCACGCGCAGCTCGACCCGTCGCTCACGGCGGCACGTAGCGGGACGACGATGCCGTCGTCGATAAGCGCTCTCTACAACAAGGCCGGTGTGTGATGTACACGTGGATCTGGCGGCACCTGCCCGGGACAATGCCGCTGAAGCTGCTGCAAACGCTCGTCCTGGTTGCGGCGGTGTCCGCTCTGCTGCTGTTCGTCGTGTTCCCGTGGGTGGAGCCGCACCTGCCGATCAACAAGGTCACCGTGAATCACCAATGAGCACGCGGATTCTGGTCGTCGACAACTACGACAGCTTCGTCTACAACCTGGTCCAATATCTCGGCCAGCTCGGCGCGGAGGCCGTGGTGCGACGCAACGACGCCGTGACGCCCGGTGATATCGCGGCGCTCGGCGTCGACGGTGTCCTGATCTCGCCAGGGCCTGGGATGCCGCAGCAGGCGGGCAACTCGATGGCGCTCGTCGAGGCGTGTGCCGAACGCGAGCTGCCCCTGTTCGGCGTGTGCCTCGGCCACCAGGCGATCGGTGCGGTGTACGGCGCGCCGATC
>JAODNL010000154.1 GCA_025465405.1 Pseudonocardiales bacterium
CCGGGCAAGCCGCCGCGGGCGCCTCCGAAGCCGCCGGGTCCGCCGAGCCCGCCAGGTCCGCGGGCACCACCGCCCAGGCCACCGGCGCCGAATCCGGTCGTGCCCGGCCCCGCGGTCGGGATGGCCCCGGTGTGCGCAGTAGCCGCGGTCTGCACTGAGTACGCGGCCGGCGCTGCGAGCAACGTGACGGCGACGAGCGGTGCGACGACTGCCGCGCGCAGCCGCCGGCTGAACACCGCGGCCACGGCCGCCGCGCCGGCGAGCAGCACGATCCAGCGCAGTTCCGGATGCCACGACGCACGGCCGAGCAGCACGAACGTCCACAGTGCCGCGGTGCCCACGAGCGTCGCCAGCAGCCACCGCGCGGCGTCCGTGGAGCGCTGCCGCCACAACTGCACGGTCGCGATGCCCACGAGCGCGGCGATCGCCGGGGCCAGGGCCACCGTGTAGTACGGGTGGATGATCCCGCTGGCGAAGCTCAGCACGAGGCCGGTCACCGCCAGCCAGCCGCCCCACACCACGAGGCTCGCGCGGAGGTGATCGGTGCGCGCCCGCCGGGCGGTCAGCCAGCCGAGTGCACCCGCGCCGACCAGCGCCGCCGGGAGCAGCCAACTGATCTGTGCGCCCATGTCGCTGCCGAACAGTCGCAGCAGGCCGGTCTGTCCTGAGGAGAAGCCGCCGGTACCGCCGCTGACATTGCCGTTGTTGCTGCTGCCGGTCAGCCGCCCGAGACCGTTGTAGCCGAACGTCAGCTCGAGGATGCTGTTGTGGTTCGAGCCACCGATGTAGGGACGAGAGCCGGCCGGCCAGAGCTCGACCAGCGCGATCCACCATCCGGCTGCGACGACCATCGCGAGGCCGGCCGCGATGACGTCACGGATCCGGCGCCGCAGCGTGGTCGGCGCGGCAAGAAGGTACGCGCCGAACAAGCCGGGCACGACCAGCAGTCCTTGCAGCATCTTGGTCAGGAACGCGAATCCGATCAGGGCACCGGCCAGGACGAGCCAGCGCCCACGGGCCCCCTCGCACGCCCGCACCGTCGCGTAGGCGGCGGCCGTCATCAGCAGGACGAGCAGCGCGTCCGGGTTGTCGTAGCGGAACATGAGCGTGGCCACCGGCGTCGTCGCCAGGACGGCACCTGCGAGCAGGCCGGCGGTCGGACCGGCCACGCGCTTGACGGCGGCGTACAACAGCGCGACGGCCGCCACGCCCTCCAGCGCCTGTGGCACCAGCACGGACCACGAGCTGAGGCCGAACAGCCGCACCGAAGCGTCCATCACCCACAGGGACGCCGGTGGCTTGTCGACGGTGATGAAGTTCGACGAGTCGAGCGAGCCGAACAGGAACGCCGTCCAGCTCTTGCTGCCGGACTGCGCCGCCGCCGCGTAGAACTGGTTCGCCCATCCCGACGCCGACAACCCGACGAGGTAGAGCCCGGCCGTGCCGATCAGCAGCGCGCCGAGGGCCGCCCGCTGCCTGAACGCGGCGCCCAGACGAGACGTCGATGTCGGGGCCTGGGCTGATGTGGATCCGTCACCGGACGGGACGGATGGGGTGATCGTCGTCGCGGTCACGACGTGGCCTTTGTGAGGTCGTAGACGGTCGTGCCGCCGACCGTGGTGGACGAGTAGTGCGCCGCAACCCAGGTCGAGATGGCGCTGCCGCTACTGCCGCCGCCGCCGCCACCGGCCCCGCCGCCGGCGATGAAGTACCGGATCTCGCCGTTGGCGACGTAGGCCTGGAACTGCGCCAGGGTGGGTGCGTTGTCGCCGCCGTTGAAGCCGCCGATCGACATCACCGCGGTGCCGCTCGCGAGTTCCAGCGGCGCGGCCGACTGCGAGCCGATCGCGGCCGCGGACCACCTCGTCGTGGTCGCCTTGAGCAGCGCCGTCAGGGCCGAGCTGACCGTCGTGGTGCCGCTACCGCCAGGCGCGCCGCCACCACCGCCGCCGCCCGCCGGGCCGCCGAAGCCCCCTGCCGGCGGGGTCCCGCTCCCGCCCTGTGGCGGGGTAGCACCGAATCCGCCTCGCAGCCCGCCGCCGGCCCGACCGCCGCCGGGCCCGCCGAAGCCGCCGCCGGTCGTCGCCGGCCCCGCCGACGGGGTGGCGCCGGTATGCACGGTGGCCGCGGTATCCACCGCGAACGCCGCCGAGCCACCACCGACCGCAACCGCGGCGGTGAGGCCCGCGGCGAGCACTCCCCGCCTGATCCGTCCGGCCGGCACAGCCAGCACCGCCGCGCAACCCAGCGCACCGATCAGCACCACGTAGGACACCCAGGGGTACCAGGACGGGCTCCGCCTCAGCAGCGCGTAGCTCCAGACGCCGGTCGCGAGCACCCCCGCAGCCAGCGCCCAACGCGCCGGGAGCTCGTGCCGGCGGCGCCACAGCGTCACGGTGGCGACGGCGACGAGCGCGGCGAGCGCGGGCGCCAGCTCGACGGTGTAGTAGTTGTGGATGATGCCGCTGGCGTAACTGAGCACGCCGGCGGTGACGAGCAGCCAGCCGCCCCAGATGATTGCCGCGGCGCGCATCCGGTCGGTGCGTGGCCGCCGCCGAGTGAGCACGGCCAATGCCACGACGGCGATCAGCGCGGCGGGCAGCAACCAGGAGATCTGGCCGCCCATCTCGGAGTTGAAGAGCCGTCCGAGTCCGGTGCTGCCGCTGAAGTTGGCGCCGCCGCCTACGCGACCACCCGAACCGGTCGTCGACTCGTTGCCGGTGATCCGCCCAAGACCGTTGTAGCCGAAGGCCAGTCCGAGCGCGGTGTTGTTACCCGAGCCGCCGATGTACGGACGGCTCGCGGCGGGCGTCAGCGTCACGGCAAGCACCCACCAGCCGGCGCCGACGAGGACCGCCACTCCCGAGGCCAGCAGCTGCAGCAGTCGTCGGCGCAGCCCGGTCGGCGCGGCGACGAGATACCCCAGCGCGAGCGCGGGCAGCACCGTGAACGGCTGGAATCCCTTGGCCAGGAAGGAGAATCCCATCACGAGTCCCGCGAGCAGGAGCCAGCGGGTCGACGCCGCGTCGATCGCTCGCGTGACGCAGTACGCCGCGGCGACGATCAGCAGCGTCATCAGCGCGTCGGGGTTGTTGAAGCGGAACATCAGCACGGCCACCGGCGTGATTGCCAGCAGCGTTCCGGCGATCAGGCCGGCCGAAGGTCCGAACCACCGCCGCACGGTCGCGTACAGCAGCCAGACCGCGAGCACGCCTTCGACCGCTTGCGGAAGCAGCATCGACCAGGAGCTGAAGCCGAAGATGCGTCCGGACAGCTCCATGGGCCACAGCGACGCCGGCGGCTTGTCGACGGTGATGAAGTTCGACGAGTCGAACGACCCGAACAGGAAGGCCTTCCAGTTCTTCGTGCCGGCTTGGACGGCTGCGGCGTAGAAGTCGTTGGCGTAGCCGGACGCGCCGAGGTTCCACATGTAAAGCGCGGCCGTGCCGACCAGCAGCGCGGCGAGCCCGCCGCGCTGCCTCGCCGAGTGACCGATCCGGGGCGCGGGCGGCGGCGATCCTTCGGTCGGCGGTGGTTCGTCGCTCGGCGGGACTGGCATGGCGGCCGCGGTGGCTGTGGTCGTCATCGTTTGAACACCCATTCCTTGAAGAGGACGAAGCGCAGCACGGTGGCCGCGAGGTTGGCCGCGATCAGCACGCTGAGCTCGAGGGCGCGGGCGGGATGGTGCGCGAGTACGGACAACAACGCGAGCGATCCGCTCGTCAGCACAAGTCCCAATGCAAAGACGATCAAGCCTTGGGCCTGATGGCGGACGGCGCCCGCGCCGCGCACACCGAACGTGAACCGGCGGTTGGCCGCGGTGTTCATGACGGCGGTGACCAACAACGCGAAGAGGTTCGCCGGCTGGGCGCCGAGCGGACGCGCGAGAAGGAACAGCAGGAGGTACGCGACGGTGCTCAACGCGCCGATCGTGGCGAAGCGAACTGCCTGTCGTGCAAGGCTTTCCGGCACGCCAGGCACTGCTGGCACAACCTGCCCTCGGCCGAGCTGCTGGCGCAACTCACGCACCGGCACCTCGCCACGCACCAGTGCGCGCCCGAGGCGGGCGACACCGCGAAGGTCGGCGAGGGCGGTGGCGGTGATGTCGACGCGACTGTCCGGGTCGTCGACCCAGTCCACCGGAACCTCCGCGATCCGCAGGCCGCTGCGCTCGGCGAGCACGAGCAGTTCGGTGTCGAAGAACCATGCGGTGTCGCGCACGTGCGGCAGTAGCGCCCGCGCATAGTCAGCTCGCATCGCCTTGAAACCGCACTGCGCATCGGAGAACCGCGCGCGAAGTGTCGTCCGCAGCAGCAGGTTGTAACTGCGTGAGATGAGCTCCCGCTTGGGTCCGCGTACGACGCGCGCCGTGCGCGACAGGCGGCTACCGATCGCGACATCGCTGTGACCGGACAGCAGCGGTGCGACGAGTGGAAGAAGTGCTGCAAGATCCGTGGAGAGATCGACGTCCATGTACGCGACGACGCGTGCAGTGCTCGCGGTCCACGCGTATCGCAGCGCGCGGCCGCGACCCTTGGCGTCGAGATGGACGGCCGTGACACCGGGGAGCTCGTCGGCGAGCGCGATCGCCACGGCCCACGTCCCGTCGGTGCTCGCGTTGTCGGCGATAGTGATCGACGCCGTGAACGGAAACTCCTTACTCAGAAAGGCATGCAGGCGGCGCACGCTCGGTTCGAGGTCGGCCTCCTCGTTGAATACCGGGACGACGATCTCGACATCGAGCGTGGGGGTCGCGGGCACGTCGGCCGTCAAGGTCACGGTGCCTTCGGCGGATTCCGAGGGCACTGGATCGTCTGGCGGACTGCTCATCGATTCTCCGTTCATGTGCGGGTCAGGCGAAGGGCAAGCGCGGGGCAGGCGGCGACGGCACGCCGCACAGCGGTGTCGGGTGGAAGCTTCGTGCCGTGCAGCACGGGGAATCCCCACTCGTCGCGACTGATCCGATCGGGTAGGAGTGCGGCGCACAGGCCGTGGCCGTCGCACCGGGTCCAGTCGATCTCCAGCGTCATGGCCGGCCTCCGATCGGGAGCAGCCCCAGCACCGGACGGCCGCAGCCGCCGTGGTGCAGGTGCAGGTACGTCTCGTCCTGGAGCAGGTGCAGCGCGGATGTGACGAACCGCGCGGTGCCGTCCGGATGGCGGCACGCGCCGCGCCCGTCGACGGCCCGGGCGTGCCGCAGCGCGATCTCGGCCGCCCCGGGATGTCCCTGGCACAGCGCCTGCACGTCGCGGGCCAGCGCCGGCAGGCCGAACCGGCAGGGTCCGCATTGACCCGCCGACTCGGCCGCCAACCAGGCGGTCACCCGGGCGAGCTCGCCCAGCGCGCAGGTGCTGTCGTCCAGCACCAGGAGCACGCCGGCACCGAGGGTGCCGCCGGCCGCCGCCAGCCCACTGCGCGACAGCTCGATCGCGGGCACCGCCGGATGCCAGCTGCCGTGGTATCCGCCGGCCACGACCAGGCGCGGCTGACCGGCCTGCGCGGCCGCCAGCACGATCCCCAGCGGCGTGCCGAGCGGGAGCTCGACGACGCCCGGCCGCCCGACGGCGCCACCGACCGTGAGCAGGGTCGTGCCCGGCTCGGTGCGCGTGCCCGTGTCGGCGAAGCGGTGCCGCCCGAGGCGGATCAGGACCGCCAGCTGCGCGAACGTCTCGGCGTTGGCGAGCAGGACGCCGTGGTCGGTGGCATGCTCGCGGCGCCCGGGCGGCAGCGCGGGACCGCCGTCTAGTGCCCGGACGAGGGCCCGCGCCTCGCCGGCCACGAAGCCGCCACTGACCAGCTCGACGCGAACCCGGTTGCCGTCGGGGCGCTGCGCCGCTGCGGTGCGCACGGCGGCGGCCGCGGCGGCGTCGTGTACCGCCACCGTCACCCGACGGCCCCGGAGCGCCACCGCTACGGCCAGCGCACCGTCGAGCACGAGATGCGGTGTGCGGCGCAGTAGCACCCGGTCCTTGACGCTCGCCGGCTCGCTCTCGCTGCCGTTGACGACGACCGTGGGCCGCTGCCCGCGCAGCGCCCGCAGCTTGGCCGCGAGCGGGAAGCCGGCGCCACCTCGCCCGGTCAGGCCGCTGGCGTCGAGGAGGCCGAGCAGGCGGCCCAGGTCGGCAGCCGGTAGCGGGCCGTGCGTGTCGAGGTGCGTGCGCGCGTCCAGCACCGCGTTGCGGTCCAGCCCGGCGAGTACCCGCGCCGCGCCGATCGTCCACGTTGCGCTCGCGGGGTCGGCCGCCAGACGGCCCATGGTGGTGGTCATCGTGCGACCCCATCCACCGCGCGGAACCGTCCCGGCGACGCGGCGACGACCGCTCGGGCCGCCACCGACCCGATCACCGCGACGAGGCAGGCCAGGTAGATCCAGCGCACCCAGGCCACGCCGCTGTCCGTGCCGGAGCGCAGCCCGTGCAGCATCGCAAGCGCCCAGGCGCCGTACCCGGCGCCGTGCACCGCTCGCCACGCCGCTGTGGCGCGGGCCGAACCGGTGAGCCGGCCGCGCGCGAACCCGATGACGGCGACGAGCAGGAACGTGTACGCGGCGATCGAGCCGAGGCCGACCCAGAGCCCGCGATAGCCGGACGTGAAGGGAATGAGCGCGCCCATCCAGCCCACGTGGGCGAACGAATCGGCGAGGATCATCGTCAGATGCAGCCCGAGAACGGCGAGGCCCAGCGACGCCGTGACCCGGTGCGCGTACTGGAGGAGCACGCGGGTATCCGGCCGCGTCGCCGTTCGGCCGCTGACCAGAGCGCCCAGGCAGGTCGCTGCCGTCAAGAGAATCAGTGCTGACAATCCGGCACCGCGCGCGATCATCCAGATCGTCATCGCGCCGCCGCCTGGCCGCGCGCCGCTTTGGTGCGCGGCCAGTCGCCGGTCGTCACGACGGAGCCGTCCTGGGCGACGAGTCGCGCCGCCAGTCCGCGTGTGGTCAGCCAATCGAGGGCTCTGTCACCCAGCACGATCGCGGCGGTGCTCGCGGTGTTCGCCGCGAGCGCGGACGGCGCGTACACCGACGCGGTGCGCCATGGTCCGTCGATCGGTTGGCCGGTGCGTGGGTCCACGATGTGGTGCATGGTCTGACCGCCGCGCCGCCATCGGCGGATCGTCGTGGTGGACGTGGTCAGCCCGCCGCCCCGTACCAGGACGAGCTGCCCCTCGGCGCCCTGACGCTCCGCCACCTCGAGGCACCAGCCGTCCGGGCGGTTGCCGGCAACAGCGACGTCGCCGCCCAACTCGACGAGCACCGCGGTGTCGTAGCGACGGCTCAGCGTTCTCGCGGCGAGGTCGGCGACATACGCCTTCGCCGTCGCGCCGAGGTCGAGCGCCGATCCGATCGGCACCGTGAGCAGGCCGGCCTCGCGATGCAGCCGCACCCGGTGCCAGCCCGGGGCCGCAGTGGGGGTGCCCGGGGCGGGACCGTCCAGGACGATCGCGGAGAGGTCGCGGTCGTACCCGTTGCGGTGCATCGCGAGGCCGACGGTCGGGTCGACCGCACCGCCGGTCTGCGCAGCCGCGTCCAGCGCAGCCGCGACGAGGTCGGCCAGCAGCCGAGGCACGGCAGTCGGCCGGCCGGCGCGGTCGTTGGCCAGTGACAGGGTGGAGTCGGGCCGGAACCGGCTGGCGATGGCGTCTACCCGCTCGAGCAACGTGGCGAGGTCAGCCGCGGCCGGACTCAGCGTCCGGGCATCGTCGACGACGAGCCGCATCGAACAGCTCCACGCCTGCATCACCTGTGTGGCGCTCATGATCCGTGGCTACCGGCGGCGGCCGAGCTGGTCGACGGCGCCGCGGTGACCGCCGACGACGAATCGCTGTCGGTCGGGGCCGAGGTACTGGTGCCCGCCGACGGCGTGCTCGTCGTGGTCGACGGGGTGGTGGTCGCGGCGGCGGAATGGTCGACGCCGACGATGACGGTGGCCGTAAGAGCGGCGCCGGCGACACCGATCGCGCCCGCTAGGACGCCGACCCGCCGGACGAGAACCTGGTTCGGTGAGTGCTTTGCGGTCATGACGTAGACGATCGGGCCTGGCGCATCAGGCCCGCCTCACCGCAACGTCAAGGAATCCCTAAGCCGCGCTGGGAACCGTCAAGGTGCGCGGAGCAGCAGCGTGATGACGGCTCCACCGGTCGGCCCGCTGTCCATCGTCATCGAGCCACCGCCGGATTCCGCGCAGCGGCGGGCGATGTCCAGGCCGAGCCCGCTCGAGCCGCGGTCGCTGCGGCCGCGGACCAGTGCATCGGCCGGAAGGCCGGGCCCCTCGTCTGATACGACCAGCTGGGCGCCGCCCTCGGTGGCCGTGAGGCGCACCGCGAACGGCACGCCCTCGGGCGTGTGGGCGATGACGTTCTCGACGAGCGCATCGACCGCCGCGCCCAAATCGTCACCGGAAGCCCTTACCAACAAAGGGGATTCCGGCAGCTCGACGGTACTCGTCCGGCTCTGGTCCTCGGCTAGGGCCGACCAGAACCGAACCCGTTCGCCGACGATCGCGGTCGCGTCGCAGGACGGCAGCCGCCCTTCGCGCTGCGGGCGCCGCGCGGCGTGGATCACGGCAGTCAGCGTCCGCTCGACGGCGCTGACGTGCGTGGCGACCCGCTCGGCCTCGACCGGGTCGTGCAGTGCCTCGGCGTCCAGGCGGAGGGCAGTCAACGGCGTACGCAAGCGATGCGACAGGTCGGCGACGGTCTCGCGCTCTTCGGCGATCAGCTCGTCGATCCGATCCGCAAGCCGGTTGAGCGCGGTGCCGACTTCGGCGATCTCGCGGGGGCCGTCCGTGGGCGCCCGAGCAGCTGTGCCACCGACGCTGAGCTGATGCGCGGTCTGCGCGGTCCGGGTCAACGGCCGCACAATGCGACGCGTGAGCAGCTCGGCGGCCAGCACGCCGATCAGCAACAGCCCGACGCTGCCGCCGATCAGCAGTACCCGCCAGGTTCCCTCGCCGGCGTACAGCGCCGAGTTCGATACGAAGACGCGCACCAGATCCGTCCCGTTGTCGGCAGGGACGCTGACTTCGGCCAGCTGACCGCCCGGCACGCTGTGCAGGGTGGCCTGCGGGTTGCCGCCCGGTCCCGGGCCGCCGCCACCGTGCGTGTCATCGGCGGGGTGTCCGTTGCCGGCCGGCGGCGGGACGTCGGCGGGCAACTGCGCTCCGACGACGGTGTGATCCGGCAGCACGACGGACGTCGGGCGCCCGGTGCTCGACGACAGCGATGTCACATCCGACGTTATCTGGGCGGTGGTCTTGCCGCCGCTGCGCAGCAACAGCGCGACGTAGTTCGCCTGGTCGATGGTCGCGTGTTCCACGCGCTGGGCCACCGCCGAGTGCAGCAGGATGCCGACCGGCACCGCGAAGGCCAGCACGACGAGCGTGGTCATGCCGACCACGAGCAGCATGATGCGCCGCCTCACGAGTCCTCCGGCGCGGCCAGCCGCACGCCGACACCGCGCACGCTGTGCAAATACCGCGGCTCGCGTGCGGACTCGCCCAGCTTGCGGCGCAGCCAGGACAGGTGCACGTCGACGGTGCGGTCCGACCCACCCCACGCGAGCTGCCACACCTCGGCGAGCAGGTCACGCTTGGTGACGACCTCACCGGCGCGCCGGGCCAGTGCCAGCAGCAGCTCGAATTCCTTGCGGGCCAGCTCGACCGGGCGCCCGTCGATCGTCACCTCGTAGCTGCGCGTGTCGATGCGCAGGTTGCCCACGATGATCACCGGGTCCTCGTCGGTGCGGCCCATTCGGCGCAGCACCGCTCGGATCCGGGCCGTGACCTGGGCCGCGGTGTAGGGCTTGATCACGTAGTCGTCCGCGCCCAGATCGAGCAGCCGCACCATCTCCGTCTCGTCGTCGCGGGCGGTGGCCACGATGACCGGAACGTCGCTGACCGCACGCAGCATCGACAGCACGTCGGCGCCGTCGACGTCGGGAAGGCCGAGGTCCAGGAGGACCACGTCCGGCTTCTGCTCGACCGCGGCGCTCAGCGCGGGCATGCCCGATCCGACGGCCGAGACGGTGTGGCCCTGGTCGCGTAGCGCGCGGGTGAGCGCGGTGCGGATCGCCCCGTCGTCCTCGACGAGCAATACCTGGGCCATGCGCGGCACGGTACCTCTCCCGGCCAGGGATACTGACTGATCGTGGCCTACCCCGACCTCCAGGACTTCCTCGCGGCGCTCGAGCGTGACGGCGACCTCGCCCGGGTGCGCGCGCCCGTCGACCCGCACCTCGAGGTCACCGGCATCGTGCAGCGCGTCCTGCGCGAGCAGGGTCCGGCGCTGCTGTTCGAGAACCCGACGCGCGGGCGGATGCCGTTGGCGATCAACGTGTTCGGCACGCGACGCCGGATGGCGCGCGCGCTGGACGTCGACGATCTGGACGACGTCGGGCGGCGGATCGGCGAGCTGCTTCGACCCGAGCTGCCGCGGGGCGTGGGGGGTCTTCGCGACGCCCTCGGCAAGGTGGCCCAGCTGCGGGCCGTCCCGCCCCGGCACGTCAAGGTTGCGCCCTGTCAGGAAGTCGTGGTCAAGGGATCGGACGTTGACCTGTCGATCCTGCCGGGTGTCAAGTCGTGGCCGGACGACGGCGGCGTCTTCCTGAACCTCGGCCTCACCCACACGAAGCATCCGGAGACGGGTGCCCGCAACCTCGGCATGTACCGCCTGCAGCTGCAAGACGAGCGGACGGTCAGCCTGCACTGGCAGATCCACAAGGATTCGACGTCGCACGCGGCCGTCGCCGAGCGACGCGGGCAGCGGCTGCCGGTGGCGATCGCGTTCGGCTGCCCGCCCGCGGTGACGTATGCGGCCTCCGCCCCGCTGCCCGCCGAGATCGACGAGTACCTGTTCGCCGGCTTCCTGCAGCGCGAGCGCGTCGACATGGTCGACTGCCTGTCCGTGCCGCTTCAAGTCCCGGCCGCCGCGCAGGTCGTGCTGGAGGGCTGGGTCGAGCCCGGCGAGCGGCGGCCCGAGGGACCGTTCGGCGACCACACCGGCTTCTACACACCGGTCGAGCCGTTCCCGTTCGTCCGCGTCGAGACGATGACGATGCGGACGGACCCGATCTACCAGTCGATCATCGTCGGGCGGCCGCCGCAGGAGGACGGGCCGATCGGCAAGGCCACCGAGCGGATCTTCCTGCCGCTGATCCAGATGACGGTGCCCGAGATCGTCGACTACGACCTGCCCGAGGCGGGCGTCTTCCACAACTGCGTCGTCGTCTCGATCGAGAAGCGCTTCCCCAAGCACGCGCAGAAGGTGATGAACGCGATCTGGGGCGCGGGTCTGCTGTCGCTGTCCAAGCTCGTCGTCGTCGTCGACGCCGACTGCGACGTGCACGACTACGCCGAGGTCGCGTGGCGCGCGTTCGGCAACGTCGACTACGCGCACGACGCGCTGCACACGATCGGGCCGGTCGACCATCTCGACCACGCGTCGTACGAGCAGTTCTTCGGGGGCAAGCTCGGCCTCGACGCGACCCGCAAGCTGCCGACCGAGGGCTACCGGCGCGCGGGCGGGTGGCCCGACGAGTGCGTGCTGGACGACGCGACGCTGGCGACCGTCGATCGACGCTGGCGCGAGTACGGCATCTAGCCCGTCCGACGAGCGCGCCGGCGCCGGCTGGCAGACTGACCCTGTGTCTGTCCCCGCTGCGACCGCACCGCTGGGTTCGGTCTCGGCGCGTCACACGATTCGCAAGTTCCTGTCGCTCGTCATGATCGAGCATTCCGTCTTCGCGCTACCTTTCGCCTACATTGCCGCGCTGACCGCGATGTGGCGGGAAACCCGGTCGGTGCACTGGGCGCAGCTGGCGCTGATCACCGTCGCGATGGTGTCCGCACGCACGGTTGCGATGTCGGCGAACCGCATCCTCGACCGCGGCTTCGACGCGTTGAATCCCCGAACCGCCAGGCGTGAACTGGTCACCGGCGACCTGTCCGTCCGGTCCGCCTGGGTAGGAACACTGGTGGCGCTGGGGATCTTTCTCGCCGCCGCCGCCGCGCTGTCGTGGCTGTGCCTGACGCTCGCGCCGGCCGCGGTGTTCCTGCTCGTCCTCTACTCCTACGGAAAGCGGTTCACCGACCTTCCCCAGGTGCTGCTGGCACTCGCGCAGTTCGTCGCCCCGGTGGGCGCGTGGATCGCCGTCACCAACGACGTCACGTGGGCGGCCGTCGCGCTCGGCATCGCCGTCGGCACCTGGATAGGCGGCTTCGATCTCATCTACTCGTGCCAGGACGCCGACGTCGACCGGCGGATCGGCTCGCGGTCGTTCCCGGCGCGATTCGGAATTCCCGCGGCCCTGCGTACGTCGTGGGTTGTGCACGCGGTGACCCTCGGCGCGTTCGTCTGGTTCGGCGCGGCGGCCGGACTCGGCTGGCTGTGGTGGGTCGGGGTCGCGCTCACAGGCGTTGTGCTGATCTACGAGCACGTGATCGTGCATGCCGACGATCTGTCCCGCGTCAACCGGGCGTTCTTCACCGCGAACGGCGTGATCGGCATCGGCCTCTTCGCGTTCGCTCTGGCTGACCTGCTCGCGCACGGCCTGAGCGCATGAGCCGGAAACCTTGGGTGATCGGGGTGTCCGGAGCGTCCGGCACGCCGTACGCGCGTGCGGTGCTCGGCAGCCTGTTCGACGCCGGCTGCGCGGTCGACCTGGTGGTCTCGCGGGCCGCCCGGCTCACGCTCCTGGACGAGACCGGGCTCGCGTTCCGCGATTCGCATTGGCGCGAGGATCTCACCGCCTGGCTCGGTCGCGAACCCGGCGACGTCAAGCACTGGCCCGCGGGCGACCTCGGCGCCGGTCCGGCGAGCGGTTCGTACCCGACGCGTGGCATGGTCGTCGTCCCGGCCTCGACAGCAGCGGTCGCCGGCGTCTCGATCGGCCTCTCCAAGGACCTGCTGCAGCGGGCGGCGGACGTCACGCTCAAGGAGCGCCGCCCGTTCGTCATCGTCCCGCGCGAGGCGCCGTACACCAGGGCGACCTTGCAGCACATGCTCGACCTGCACGACGCGGGTGCGGTCGTGCTCCCGGCGAGCCCGGGCTTCTACAGCGCGCCGCAGACCGTGCAGCAACTCGTCGACTTCGTCGCCGCCAAGGTTCTCGACGCGATTGGGGTCCAGCACGACCTGATCACCCGCTGGGCCGGCGACCTCGGCGGCGCGCGTCGGCTTGACGAGTAGCGCGGTGCTCGGGTCGACTGCCGACGTGGATTCCGTCGATCGTCAACTCCTCGACGCGTTGCGCGCCAATGCCCGCGCGACCTACGCCGAACTCGCGAGGGTGGTCA
>JAODNL010000162.1 GCA_025465405.1 Pseudonocardiales bacterium
CACCAACATTGCCAACAGCGCATGCTTCACGATGGTGCACCGACCTCCACCACTTCCCACCCAGACTCTTTGTGTGACACAAAGACGAGCGAGGTTGCATTGGAAGGTGGTGCGACTGTGGACGGAACATTGCTCGGGCGCGTCAGCACCTCGGACTCCTCAGTTAGCGCTGCTTGCACGACGTGCTCGGCACGAAAGCGGAAGGTCCCTGTGACCAGCTTCGCCGAAACCAGAGTGATCCGTCCTCCGAGAAGTCGCTGCCCTTTCGCCCGCAGGTCATCCAAGGAATTGATCACGCGCCGACATGCCTGGCAGGTCCGACGGCTGATCTGCTCAACGAGATAGGGGTCGTTGGTTGCCGTGCTCCAGTCGAGGGCCTTGAAGTAGTACTCGGCGAAGGAGAGGGCGCCGGCGGGGGTGTGGTGCTTGGCCTCGGCCGGCAGCGTGGGTGGCTTCTCGCCGGGCTGCACGCCGGGTCCGGTGACGAGTGGACCGGTGCGGGTCGGTGACGGCTCGACGGGCGGCGAACTCAGCGAGGACAGCGACGTGGGCGAGGTCAGCGGGCTGGACGGCGCGGACGAGCCGGGCGGTGTCGGGCTGGCGATGACCGTTGACGCGCCGCTCGTGCACGCGGGCGCCAGGATCGTGACAACTGCCGCGATAGCCAGATATCGGGTGCGCACGGCCGGAATCGTTCCAGAACGCGCCGCTCCGAGGCGCCCATCAACGCGACGCTGTGGATAGCGCAGCTCGGAAGGAGCTACGTGGCCTGTCCGATCGCGGCACCGAGCCGGTCGTGCAGCTGCTGCAACTGCGCGCGCACCTCGTCGCGGTGACCCTCCAGCTGGCGCACCTCGAGGTGCGCCTCTTCGACGATCGTGGCCGCCTGCTCCCTGGCCTCGGCGAGGGTCTGTGCGGCGGCGGCCTCGGCCTGGGCCCGCTGCTGCGCGGACGCCGACGTCTCCGCCGTACGCCGGCTGCGCAGCGTGATCTCGAAGTCCTCCTCGGCCTGGGTGCGCCGCGCGAGTGAGTCGGCGTCCAGCCGTTCGCGCTCGGCGGCGGCCGCGGCATCGAGGCGGCTGCGCTCGGCCTGCGCCTCGGCTGTCAGCCGTTCCTCGTCGGCCCGCGTCTGGGCCAGCCGCTGCGCGATCTCGGCGTCGATCTCGACGCGATGCTGCTCGACCTCGGCCAGCCGGGTCCGGAACACTTCGTCGGCCTGCGCGTGCCGCTGCGTCGCCTCGGCCAGGATCTGCTCGACCTCGGTGGCGGCGCTCGCGCGGGCGCGCGCCGCGGCATCGTTCGCGCCGGCGCGGATCGCCTCGGCGTCGGCCTCCGCCGAGGCACGGGTCTGGGCGGCCTCGGCTTTTGCCGCGTCGAGCAGGTGACGGACCCGTTCGTCGACGTTGTCCGCAGTCACGGCTTCCGTCGCGGCCCGCAGCTGCCGTCTCAATGACTCGATCTGAGCTTGAGTGCTGGCCAGCTGGGCGGCCAGGTCGGCACTGCGCGCGGCGGTCGAGTCGCGTTCGGCGACGGCGGCGCGCAAGTCCTCCTCCACATGGGCGAGGAACTCGTCGACCTGGGCGCGGTCGTAGCCGCGCATGGCCGCGTCGAAGCCACGGTGGGCGTCGGTCAGGATGGGCAGAACGTCAGAGGGTTGTTCCGAAGCCATGCTTCCATGGTCGCATGGGTCACAGGTTGCGGAACCTGTTGATCTGATCGATGTGCTGGGCCCTCAGGTCCGGGTCGCGTACGCCCAGGCCCTCCTGCGGTGCCAGGCAGAGCACGCCGATCTTGCCTTGGTGCAGGTTGCGGTGGACGTCGTAGGCGGCCTGCCCGGTCTCGGCGAGCGGGTAGGCCTTGGACAGGGTCGGATGGATCGCGCCCTTGGCGATCAACCGGTTCGCCTCCCACGACTCGCGGTAGTTGGAGTAGTGGGATCCGACGATGCGTTTGAGGTTCATCCAGAGGTAGCGGTTGTCGAACTCGTGCCAGTAGCCCGACGTCGAGGCGCAGGTGACGATCGTGCCGCCGCGCTTGGCGACGTAGACCGACGCGCCGAACGTCTCCCGGCCGGGGTGTTCGAACACGATGTCCGGGTCCTCGCCGCCGGTGAGTTCGCGGATCGTGGCGCCGAGGCGTTTCCACTCGCCCGGGTCCTGGGTGTTCTCATCCGACCAGAACCGGTAGCCCTCGGCGGACCGGTCGATGATCAGCTCGGCGCCCATCCGGCGGCACAGCTCGGCCTTCTGCGGCGAGGAGACGACACACACCGGGATCGCGCCGCCGTTGAGCGCGAACTGGGTCGCGTACCCGCCCAGGCCGCCCGACGCTCCCCAGATCAGCACCACGTCGCCCTGCTTCATGCCGGCCCCGTGGTGGGAGACCAGCTGCCGGTAGGCCGTGGAGTTCACCAGCCCCGGCGCCGCCGCCTCCTCCCACGTCAGGTGGGTCGGCTTGGGCATCAGCTGGTTGGACTTCACCAGGGCCAACTCGGCCAGCCCACCGAAGTTCGTCTCGAACCCCCAGATCCGCTGCTGCGGGTCCATCCTCGTGTCGTCGTGACCCTGCGGGTCCT
>JAODNL010000219.1 GCA_025465405.1 Pseudonocardiales bacterium
GAACCCGCTGTACTACTTCGCCGGCGACAAGGGCGCCGGACAGACCAGTGGCGAAGGCAGCAACGGGGTCGGTGCAACCTGGTACCTCGTCGCGCCCTCAGGCCAGCAGGTCACCAGCCTGAGCGCAGCATCCGCACCGGCCCCGACTGCCCCGTCCTCCAGCAGCGGTTCGAACGCCGGCGGCGGCTGGTCGTGAACCTCGTCCTGACCGCGCCGACCGGACGCGGGCCAGGAAGCACTACGCCGGATCGGCCGCCCCGCGACACGGGGCGGCCGATCGGCGGGGGGCATTCGCCGGTGTAGCGGTTACCTCGCTCGGCGGTCCACTGGCGCTCGCGGCCCTCTATGCGCCGAGCATCGTCGTCGCCGACGCGAGCGCCTCCGCCGAAATTGGCGGAGTGAACCTCGATGGCTTCTCTGCACCTGTCAAGCCCTCGTGGGTGCGCCGTTGGCCGTCTGGACCTGATGATGTGTGGGTGACCGACGAGGTTCTGGCTGATCAGGTTGGTTATTACCGTCGTCGTGCTGGCGAGTACGACGTGACGGCCTATGGCGACGTTGCGGTGGCGCGTGCGCGTATCGCGCGGCTGGTCGCGGAGATGCAGCCGACCGGGAAGGTGTTGGAGATCGCGTGCGGCACCGGCTTGTGGACGGCGGAGATTGCGGGGCGGGCTGACACGGTGACGGCGATCGACGCGGCACCGGAGGCAATCGAAATCGCTCGTGCGCGGGTGACGTCGGCGAAGGTCACGTTCGAGGTCGCCGACGTGTTTTCATGGACGACCTCGGCGAGGTTTGATGTGGTCTTCTTCTCGGCGTGGCTTTCCCATGTGCCGATGAGCCGGCTCGAGCAGTTCTGGCAGTTGCTGCGGCGTCTGCTGGTCGGGGGAGGGCGGGTGTTGTTCATCGACGAGCATGTCGACGTGCGTGAGAAAGAGGCCTATGTCGCGGGCCGGGACGAGATCGTCGAACGCCGTCTGCGCGACGGCGAGACATTCGGCATTGTCAAGAACTTCGTCGACCCGCAGCGGCTGCAGAACCGGCTGCGCGAGCTGGGTTGGGATTGCGAGATTCGCCGGGACGGTGGCGACTGGATTTGCGGCGAGGCGCGTCCGGCGACGTAGCGTCCTCACTGTGCGCCTCGACCAGTTGCGCGGTGGTGGGACAGTTCCGAGGCTGCGTCGTACTCGGACAGGCGGGCTGTCGTCACGCGACGCCTCCCAGGTCCTCAATCGCCTGGCGCAGCGCGCGCAGCGCGTAGTGGGAGCGGGACTTGATGGTGCCCGGTGGCACGCCCAGGGTCTCGGCGGCGTCGGCCACCGATGCGCCACGCACATGACACTCGAGCAACACTTGCCGATGTTCGGTCGTCAGCCTCCGCAGCGCGGACAGCACCAGTTGCCGATCCACGGTCTGCTGCGCCGTGTCCTCCACCGACTGATCGGGAACGTGGTCGGTCACCACCTCTGGTCGGCGACTCGCTGCGCGCCACTGGTCGATGACGATGCGCCTGGCGACGGTGAACAACCATCCGCGCCCGGAGCCGCCGACCTGTTCGAGTACAGCTGGGTTGCGCCATGCGCGCAGCAGGGCTTCCTGCACGACGTCCTGCGCCCTGCTACGGTCGCCGCCGGTCAGCCCGACGACGTAGCGCCGCAGGGCATCGGCATGCTCGTCGTGGAACTTGCGCAGCAGGTCGGCGTCGCGTCGGCCGACCCGGGTCGGGTTCACGTCGTCGGCTCGTCGGAAAGGTACAGATACTCGACCGGCACCTGATCGGGGTTCGGGGCCGGGATCGCCTCATTCGGCAAGCCAAAGCGGCGGGGTTCGGCCGGCCCTGCGACCGAGTGGTGAGATCGCACGCGCGACCGGTCGTGGGCAGGGTTGGCGTCACGGACTGCGACACAGGGGTCTCCTATCGGGGCAGGATCATGACAACGTGCGCGGTGTTCGTGGGCACGTCCCTCCAGCCAGATCAGGGCGCCCACAGCCGGAAGGATCGTGGCGAAGATCGTCACACCGGTCCAGCCCCAGACGTCGAACAAGGCTCCGGTGACGGCCGACGTGACGGCGCCGCCGACGAAGATGCTGGTCATGTAGATCGAGTTGAGACGGGCGCGGGCATCGCCGCGCAGGGCGTAGATGTCGCGCAGGCTCAGCACTTGGTGGCTCTGAACGGCGAAGTCGAGGAGGACGCCGGCCAGGGCGAGCAGGAAGAGGCTGGACGCTCCGAACCCCGCGAGCGCCATTGCGGCGATCGCGAGGACGAGGGCGACAATGCGTGCCCCCGCGCTGTGGCCGGCGTCGCCCAGGCGTCCGGCGATGGGAGCTGTGGCGGCTCCGGCGGCGCCGATCAGGGCGAAGACCGCGACGCCGTTCTGCGTCAGGTGGTGGTGGTCGATCAGTTCGTAGGCGACGGCCGTCCAGTACGCGGTGAAGGAGCCGAACATGCAGGCTTGCGTGAGGGCACGTCGAACCAGCACCGGTTCGGTACGGGCCAGGCCGATGGTCGAGGCGAGCAGGCCTGCGTAGCTGGCGGTGTGGTCGGGCTGCCGTGCGGGCAGCACCTTGATGAGCGCGACGGACGTCAGCACCATGACCACGGCCGAGACTTCGTAGATGCTGCGCCACCCCCACGCCGCGGCGGCGAAGCTGGCGATGGAGCGGGCGAGCATGATGCCGAGCAGCAGTCCGCTCGTCACCTGCCCGACGTACTTTCCGCGTGCCTCGGGCGGGGCCAAGTGCGCCATGAGCGGTACCAGGATTTGTGCGACCACCGAGGTGACGCCGATCAGGACCGAGACGACCAGGAAGGCCCAGAGGTCGGGTGCGAAGGCGGCAACTGCCAGTGCGACGGCGGTCAGCAGCAGGGTGCGCGAGGCGAGCCGCCGATTCTCCAGCAGATCGCCGAGTGGCAGCAGGAGCGCCAGGCCGAGGGCGTAGCCGATCTGGGTTGCGGTGACGACGATCGTGGCTGTTCCCCGGCCGACACCGAACGAGTGGCCGATCAGGCTGAGCAAGGGCTGGGCGTAATAGAGGTTGGCCACGCTCGCGCCGCAGGCGAAGGCGAGCAAGATCGTGATGACGCGCAGGCTGCGTTCGTCGGGCGGGGTGTCCGGTTCGGTGGCGGGGACTGTTGCGGTGCGCGGGATGCGGGTGTCCGTCATGAGACCCTTCTCTCGTCAATTACTGAACGCTTCGTTCAGTATCAACTGAGGGGTCTCGGCGTTATTCCGCGGGCGCGACGATTCCGTGCAGCACCTGCTCGATCGAGTGCGCGGCGAACTGCTCGTCCAGTGGTTCATGACTGAACAGCAGCCGGTAGTAGACCGGGGCGAAGACCAGGTCCACAGTGGCGGCCAGATCGAGGTCGGCGCGCAGTTCACCGTTCTCGATGCCTCTGCGGATGATCTCGACGACGACAGCTCGGCGGGGCCTGAACCACTGCTCGCGCAACGCCAGGGCGATCTCCGGTTGAGACTGCGCGTCGGCGGCGAGGGAGCGCATGAGCTGCCCGGCCGGGGTGCCGACGAACAGACGGACGGCGCTCGTCGCAAGCTCGCGTAAGGCCTCAGCGGCGGAAGCGCCCTCGGGTAGCGACCACGAGTCGGCCGCGCTGACCATGAAACCCTCGAGAGCGACAGCACCGCGAGAGGGCCACCATTTGTATATCGTCGCCTTGCCCACTCCGGCCCGTGCGGCGATCGCCTCCATCGTGGCCGCCGACAGGCCGCCTTCCAGCATGAGTTCCCCCGCGGCGGTGAGGATCGCTGCGCGCCGCGACTCGCTGCGCGGTCGCCCCGGTCGCGCCGGCGTTCCGGTGCCGGCCATGTGCCGCCTCCGCCCCGCTGTGCTCACGCCACTCCCCAATAATACTGAACTCGATGTTCAGTATAAGGCGAATACCGGGCTGCGTCGCCTACGCGCCGGTGCCTACTCGACGTTGCCCAGGCCGGCACCGATCTGCAGTTCATCTTCGCGCTCGAACCGATCGAGCTCGTCGAGTTCGGGTTGCTCGACTTCGCCCCGGTCGGCCGCATCGAGGGCCCGGTGCACGGTGCTGAGCACGAGACCGGCGACCACGACCGTGCCGGTGCCGATCAGGAACGGGACGTGCGGGTTGTAGTGCTCGACCAGCTTCGCGGCAGCGTAGGGGGCCAGCCCGCCGCCGATGAACCGGACGAAGCCGTAGGTGGCTGAGGCGACGGGACGTTCGACCGGGGCGATGCTCATGACCGCGGTGGTGACCAGGGTGTTGCTCACTCCGAGGAACGCGCCGGCGACGATCACGGCGACGATGACCACGGCCGGCCGGTCCGGCCAGATGCCGATGACGGCCAGGTCGGCTGCCAGCAGCGCGA
Organism: Pseudonocardiales bacterium; assembly: GCA_025465405.1. Taxonomy (GTDB): domain Bacteria; phylum Actinomycetota; class Actinomycetes; order Mycobacteriales; family Jatrophihabitantaceae; genus RYN-117. The sequence continues at coordinate 4,362 of JAODNL010000219.1, forward strand.
AGTTGCCGTAGAGGGTGCGGGGGGTGCCGAAGCGCGCCTTGAGCTGAGGAGCGCCGAAGACGGCGAAGATCGCGACGAGGACGCCCCAGCCGCAGAACACGGCGCCCAGCCGCAGTGGTGACAGGTGCATGAGGAACGGGGAGTAGCCGAGCAGGGTGAAGAAACCCCAGTTGTATAGCAGGCCGACGACGCTGGTGGTGGCGAGGCTGCGGTGCCGGAGCGCTTTGATGGGTTCGGTGATGCTCTCCCGCCGCGCCGGCGGCGGGGTCTTGGGTAGCAGTACCGAGGTCGCGATCAGGGAGATGGCCATGAGGGCGGCGACGCCGAAGAACGGGCCGCGCCAGCTGATGTTGCCGAGCAGGCCGCCGAGCAACGGCCCGATGGCGATGCCGACGCCGAGCGCCGTCTCGTACAGCACGATCGCGCCGGCGAAGCCGCCGCTGGCCGAAGCGACGATCACCGCCAGGGAGGTGGCGATGAACAGCGCGTTGCCCAACCCCCAGCCGGCCCGGAAGTCGATGATGCCGGTGATGCTTCCCGCCGTGCCGGCCAGCGCGGCGAAGACGACGATGAGCGCCAGCCCGGTGATCAGTGTTCGCTTGGCGCCGATCCGGCTCGACACCCAGCCGGTGACCAGCATCATGACGGCCGTGACGACCAGGTAGCTGGTGAACAGCAGTTCGACCTGGCTCGGGCTCGCGTGCAGCCTGCCGGCCAGTGAGGGGAGGATCGGGTCGACCAGGCCGATGCCCATGAAGGAGATGACGCACGCGAACGCGACCGCCCACACCGCCTTCGGCTGCTTGAACGGGCTTCCGGTCGGTGCGTGTTCGGTCACGAGTCTTTCTCCTCTGATTCGCGAGTGGTGGCGGTCTTAGGGCACGACCACCACGATGGGTGCGTCATTGCGGCAAGTGAGCCGGTGGCTTAGCGAGCCGGCGAAACGGTGCAGCATCTTCGCCGACCGGCCGACCACCACGAACTCGGCGTGCAGTGCGCGCGCGACCTCGGTGACGGCGTGGGTGATCTCACCGTGTTCGGTGACGAAGCTGACGGGCACGCCCACCTCGCCGGCGCGCCGCTCCGCCTCGTCCTTCAATTCAGCGGCAATCTCTCGTCGCGCAGTCTCGACGACGGCGTAGTCGAACGGCACACCGAAGGCCGCTGAGGGCTCGGTCAACGGCAGGACATGGACGGCCACGAGCTTGCCGTTGCCGCGCGCCGCTACGCCGGCCGCCCACGCGAACGCGTCCCAACTGGTCGGCGAACCGTCCACAGCGACCACGATCACCCGCGCCGCCGAATCGGTTCCGCTCGCGGCATCGCGCGACCGCCCTAGCGCAGGGTCTTGTGTCATCGCGATCACCTCACGTCAGTGGATGGCGGGATTCGGCGCGGCGGGCTGCCCCTGGCTCTCGGCGACAAGGTCAACCAGGTGAAGGATCGCTGGCAGCGCTGCACCGAGCGCCTGCGTCTCCGGCTCGGGCAGTTTGTTGATCAGTTCCGTCAACAGCGACGCGCCGGCGCGACGCAGGTCGCGCAGCTGCCGCCGCCCAGCCCGGGTGATGGCCACCAGGACCACTCGGGCGTCACCCGGATCGCGGCGGCGCTCAACGAGACGCAGCTCCTCGAGCTGAATGACCAGCGTGGTCATCGACGGCTGGGTCACCTCTCCGTTCATGGCCAGATCGGTCAGCCGCCGCGGGCCGGTCCGCTCAAGGGTCGAGAGCGTCGACGCGG
>JAODNL010000224.1 GCA_025465405.1 Pseudonocardiales bacterium
AGCCGACATGAGGGCGCAGACGACCCGCGCGGCCAGGAAGGCATCGACCGGCGTCGGCATAGAGATCGCGGCGAGGCCGATCGGCACGTAAAGCACGGGTGGGTAGCTGCCGAGCGCGGTCGTCGCCGTCAGCGTGCCGTGACCGGGAGGCGGCGCGTTCGACAGGCACGCTGCCGATACGTCCGGACGGAATGCTTCGCAGGTTAGGCCCGCCGGGCTCAGGCGGGCGGGAATCTGAACGACCCGGCGAAGGGAATCGCCGCGTCGTCGGACGAAAATGCTGTGGCCGCACTGTCCTTCCGACGCCGGGCAGGTGGCGCCGGACGTTCCGATGTATTTGCTGCCGACATCGAAATGTGCCATGCCTAGTGACTTGACGAGATGGCTCGGCTCATCGGGAGCCGCCCCGGGCGGATTGGAGATGGCCCAGGTGATCATCAAGATCAAGTACGGTGCAACGAACAAACCCGCCATCAGCCATGGGCTTCGCTTCACCCGGGTCGAGGCTCGGCGAAGCCGACCAGTCGGCAGCCCCGAGCGGTCATTGCTCGAATCGCGCGCCTCGACGGTCAACCGATCGTCCGAGATGGGCTGGCTAGTCGTCTCGGGTAGCTCGGGCATTGCTATGCGACGGCAATCAGCAGCATCTGCCCGGCGAGGGGCTTGATCGGTGAACGTAGATACCACGGCACGAGGAATGTCAGACGGGATCCGCGCGAATTCATGCTGAGCGGCAAGAACCGCCGTGCCACATGGGTGACCGTCCAGCCCTCCGCAGTAAGCAGGTCGCGCAACGAGCGATCGGTAAAGATCGCCACGTGGGTGTAATCGTCGAAATAAGCTCCGGGCTTCAGCCTGAAGTTCGGCTGAAGCAGAATAAGGCGACCACCAGATTTGAGAACCCGGCGGGCCTCGCCGAGCAGCCGCAGGGTGGTCGCGCGGTCGAGGTGTTCGAGCAGATTCGAGGCCAGGACGACATCCAGACTGTCATCCTGAAAGGCGGATAGATCGCTGCAGTCTCCAACGATCGCCTTGACGCCGGGGCCCGCCGATGACAGCACGGTGTCGTCAGCATCCAGTGCCGTCACGCTCGCCGCGACGACGTTGTTGGCGAAATCGCATCTTCCCGCGCCAAGGTCAAGCACGGAGTCGTTCGGCCCAATCCAGCGACCCAGGTGCCTGCAGATGTGTTGCCACACCCGCGTCCGGTTTGGGTCGTCGGCGAACCGCGTGCTGAAGTAACCCCTCCGGTACACCCCTTCCCCCGGTTCGGTCAGATCCTCGACGCTGTGCGAAGTCACGACTGGCTCCTTAACGGTCCCTCAGACACAGCTACGCCGCTCGTGTCCACGAATCGTCGACCGCTGCAATGGTGGTCAATTTCAGCGCCGCCGGCCGGGTCGGCACTCAAGGCTGATGACCAGGGCTCAAAGTCACCACGATGATCAGCCCCGACACGACCAGGCACGAACCAATCATGGTCCATGCGTTGGCCCTTTCGTGCAGGATGAAGACGCTCGCAATGAGAACACCCAGGTATCCGATTGCGTTGAACGGATAGGCGACATTGAGTGGGACGCGTGAAAGGGTCAGGAGCCACGCCAAAGCCGAGACGCTAAAGATCAACAATCCGAGCCATACCCACAGATTTCCGATCGCGGCGGCGGCCAACGAGCGGCCCAACAGGTGGGAGTCGTTCCTCGCCTGTGTCATGCCGTGTTTGAGGATCACCTGTCCTGAGGCAGCCAGCGCGACCGCAAAAAGCAGCACGGCAAAACTTCCGAGAGTCACTGTCGGACTCCTTCTTTCGCTCCTGCCTTCCGCCGGTGCCGGTCGGTCAGCTGCTGGCAACGCCCTCATCGCGACCAGATCGCCCCCGCCACTGGTGCTGTGGCGTTGCGGGTCCGACACTTCGGGCGCCGGACGGGCTGGAACGAGTACATCAGCTGCAACGCCACGGGGTTGGATTCTACCGGACTCCGGCTGCCAACCACATCGTTATCGCGTGTCTGGCGAGCGACCTTCGCCTACACTCTGCCGGGCAAGATCGGGAGGGAACCGGACATGCGAGCTCGCGTTGCGCTGTGGGCTGCCGTGGCCGCGGTCCTCGTCGCCGGCTGGACGCTTAGTCAGGGCAGCGCCGCCGCTGCCCTCGCGCCGCCGACGATTCCCGGCAGTGGCGCGCACGTGCCGTACCTGCTTCCGACCGTGACGGCGAGCACGCAGCATCTGGACGCGCACGACGGCGGGGTCGTGCAGGCCGGTCAGGTGTTCTACGAGTACGGCACGAGCTATGACTGCGGGTTTCAGTTCAACGTCGTCGGCACTCGGTTCTGCGGCATCAAGATCTACTCGTCCACCGACCTGCGCCGGTGGCAGCTCGTCGGTCTCGCATTCGACCCGTTGGGTGGCGACTGGCAGCGGACGTGCACGCCAGGCGGCTGTTTCCGCCCGCACGTCGTGCACAACGCGGTCACCGGGCTGTACGTCATGTGGGTCAACGTCTTCTCGGGTAGCTACCGGGTGCTTACCGCACCGACACCGGCCGGACCTTGGACGCTGACCGACGGCGGGGCAGTCGCGTCGCGGTCTGGTGACGAAACGCTGTTCGTCGATTCGACCGGCATCGGGTACCTGGTGCGGACCGACCTCGCCGGCAAGGTCGCGACGGGCAAGTCGCACGAGTTGGAGCTCGACCAGCTCGACGCCAGTTACGCCCACGTCGTCGGAGCGGTCTCGCGGCCCCGCGTCGGGTTCGTCGAGGCACCGAGCCTGTTCCGTCGGCAGGGGATCTACTACCTGGCCTATTCGGATCCGGCCTGCGCGTACTGCACCGGCACCGGCACGAGCGTGGTCCAGTCAGCCAGCCTCGCCGGGCCGTGGTCGACGCCGTACCGGATCACGACGACGTCGTGCGGCGGGCAGCCGACGAACGTCAGCGTCTTGAGCGACGGCAAGCGCACGGTCTGGCTGTACCAGTCAGACCAATGGGTTCGGCTCGGGACAGACACGGTCACACGCAACCAAAAGCGCGCTGGGCAGGCGTGGTCGCCGCTGTCGTTCACCGCCGCCGGCCGCGTCCAACCCGTTCGCTGCCCCTGAAACGACGAAGCCGCGCCATGCTCTTCCGCGATCTTGATGCTGACAGTGCGCCATGACGCGCCAGGAGCATCATGATCGTGAGCATGGCGGGAACTGTCGGTAGGTAGGCGCAGACTCGAGTGATCGAGAGAGAGGTGCGCCGTGTACAGGTCCGAGGACGTGCTCGTCGTGAGTCCGACAGATCTCACGAAGTACCTCGCCTGCCGGCATGCCACCCGCCTCGACCTCGCCGTCGCCCGTGGTGAGCTGCCCAAGCCGGATCAGGGCACGGACGAGGCGCTCCAGATCCTGTTCACGCGCGGCCTCGAGCACGAGGCGAACTATCTGCAGACACTGCGCGACCGCGGCCTACGGGTCGTCACGATCGATGTCCACGGCAACGACTCGGCCGCGCTGACAGAGGCCGAGCGCACCACGGTGGCGGCGATGGCCGCCGGCGCCGAGGTGATCTATCAAGCGACCTTCTTTGACGGGCGCTGGCGAGGTCACGCCGACTTCCTGCTGCGCCGTGACGACCGTCCGGGCCGGTGGGCGTGGTCCTACGACGTCGCCGACACGAAGCTCGCGCGGCGGATGAAGGTGCCGGCTCTCCTGCAGATGGCGACGTATGCCGAGCGGCTCACGGCGCTGCAGGGCATCGCTCCGCAGCGCCTCGTCGTCGTCACCGGAGACCGCACCGAGCACGTCTACGACTTCGACGACTGCGCCGCCTACGCGACCCTCATCCGAGCGCAGATGCTCGATTTCCTCGACACTGGCGGTGATCCGCATCCGCGCCCGGTCGCGCACTGCGAGCAGTGCCGCTGGCAGCCACGCTGCAAGGCCCAGTGGCGGGGCGAGGACGACCTGTCGCTCGTCGCCTTCATGAACGGCGCCCACGCGACAGCGTTGCGTACCGCCGGGATCTCGACCGTGCGCGAGCTCGGCGCCGCGACACCCGAGGAACTGCCGGCGAAGATCGGCCTCCCAGCTCGCGAACGGCTCACCGCGCAAGCGCGCCTGCAGCTGCTCGAACGCGACACCGACCAGCCGCACTACGAGCTGCTCGAGCCCGAGGAGGGCCGCGGCTTCGCGTTGCTGCCGGAGCCGTCGCCGGGCGACGTCTTCTTCGACATCGAGGGCGATCCGTTCCTCGGTGACCACGGTCTCGAGTACCTGTTCGGAGTCGTCGACCGGGTCGGTTTCACCGCGTTCTGGGCGACTGAGGAATCCCAGCAGAAGCAGGCCTTCGAGGATCTGGTCGATCACCTGATTCGCGAGTGGGACGCGGACCCGGGCATGCACGTGTACCACTACGCGCCCTACGAGCCGTCGCGCCTGAAGTCACTGTCCGGGCGGTACGGCACGCGCGGGGTCGAGGTCGACCGGCTGCTGCGTGGGCAACGCCTCGTCGACCTGTACACCGTTGTCCGGCAAGGCATCCGGATCAGCAAGGAGTCCTACTCGATCAAGAAGCTCGAGGCGTTCTACTGGGGCCACATCCGAAACCATGACGGCGTCAGCGACGCGCTGGGAAGCGTGGTGGCGTTCGAACGGTGGCTGCAGACGCACGATCAAGGCCTGCTCGACGACATCGCGAAGTACAACGAGGAGGACTGCCGCTCGACGGAGGCGCTGCGCGACTGGCTGGAGCAGCGCCGCAACGAAGGCGGCGGCGAGTCGGCCTACCCGCGCCCAGGGCACGGCGACGGCTCGGCGTCCGACAGCGCGCTCGATGCGGCCTCTCATATCGAGCGGATCGCCGCGGCCCTACTCGTCGACGTTCCGGCCGAAGGCCGGACCGATGGGCAGCGGGCCAGGTGCCTGCTCGCGGCACTGCTGGACTGGCACCGCCGGGAGTCGCTGCCGGAATGGTGGGAGCACTTCCGGCGACTGGAGCTGACCGACGAGGAACTCGTCCAGGACGCGGCCGCGGTCGGCGACCTGTCCGGGGCCACTGCGGTGCGGCACGAGAAGCAGTCCACGGTATGGCGGATCGCCTTCCCACCGCAGGACACCAAGGTCGGACCCGACAAGGAGTACCTCGACCCGCGAAGTGGCAAACCGGCCGGCACCGTCGTTGCCATCGATGCTGAGCAGGGCTGGCTGGAACTCAGGCGCGCCAGTAATCGCGGTGGGCCTGACTGCCGGTCGTTGATACCCGGCGCGCCGATCTTGGATACTCACCAGCGAGCGAGGCTGCGCGAGCTGGGCGAATGGGTCGTGGCGCACGGGATCGACAGCCCGCTGCCCGACTGGCGCGCGGCGCGGGATCTGTTGCTGCGGCGACGTCCTGGTGTTGTCGGCGACGCGGCTGACCACCGGATGGCGCTGCGCCGCAGCGACGAGCCGGCTGAGCAGGCACTGTGCCGGCTTGCCGCCGATCTCGGCCGGGGTGTGCTCCCGGTGCAGGGACCGCCCGGCACGGGCAAGACGTGGGCCGGTGCGCGGATGATTCTGCGCCTCGTGGCCGAGGGCAAGAAGGTCGGTGTGACCGCCTTCAGCCACAAGGCGATCGGCAACCTGCTGGCCGCGGTGTGTGACGCTGCGCAGGAGGCCGGCGTCGAGCTGGACATCCTGCAGAAGGCCGGCGAGCACGAGCGGTGCGCCGCGCCGGCTGTGCGCTGCACGAACTCCGCGACCGCTGTCGAAGCCGAGCTCCCGGACGCCGACATCGTCGCCGGCACGGCCTGGCTGTTCGCGCGGCCCGCCTTCGCCGAGGCAGTCGACGTGCTCGTGGTCGACGAGGCCGGCCAGCTCTCGCTGGCGAACGTGCTGGCCATATCGCACGCCGCGAGGAGCGTCGTGCTCCTCGGCGATCCGCAACAGCTGGCCCAGCCGGTCAAAGGCCAGCACCCGGACGGCGCCCAGCTGTCGGCGCTGGAACATCTTCTCGACGGGCACGCGACCGTGCCGCCGGAGCGAGGGCTGTTGCTCGATGCCACCTGGCGCATGCATTCGGCCGTCGCGTCGTTCGTCTCGCGCCGCTTCTACGACGGCCGGCTCGGGGTCGAGCCCGGCTGCGACCGGCAGCGGATCGAGTCGTCGGCCCTGATCGGTGGTACCGGCCTGCGTTTCGTGCCGGTCGAGCACGCCGGCAACACCGCGGCGTCCACCGAAGAAGCTGACGTCGTCGCCCGATTGTGCCGCGACGTGCTCACCGACGGACGGTGGACCGACCGCGACGGCGTGACGCGGCCGCTCACCGGGGGCGACCTGCTCGTACTGACCCCGTTCAACGCTCAGGTGAACCGCATGCGGGGCCGGTTGGACGGCCTGGATCCGACGATCCGGGTGGGGACCGTCGACAAGTTCCAGGGCCAGGAGGCGGCGGCCGTCATCTACTCCCTGGCTTCGTCGTCGGCCGAGGATGCGCCGCGCGGGCTGGAGTTTCTGTACAGCCTCAATCGATTCAACGTCGCGATCTCCCGAGCGCGGGCGGTCACGGCCGTCGTCTGCTCGCCGCGACTGCTGGCACCGCTCGTCCACACGCCCGAGCAGCTGCGCATGGTCAACGCTCTCTGCGCATTCCGACACGCCTCACAGGCGGCTCAGTAGCAGCCGCGGCGAGACGACCTGAATACTCCGGGGCGGAGGTGGTGCCGGTGCGGGGGTGCAGGGTGTTTTCTCGGGCGACCCGCAGGTGAGGGCGCGAGTAGTCGTCCCGGTCGCCGCTGCTTCGGTCTTCTCTGCCGCGCTCTTCGCCTCCGTCGCAGCGGGGGGATCGCTGGCTCTCGTCAGCTCGACGCAACAGCCGACCGCAACTGCCACGCCCGGTGCCACCGGAACGCCCACGCCCACGCCAACTGCTACAACCCCGCCCGGGCCGCCGGTCGCGACGCACGTCACGTCCATACCCACGGTCGGTGCCCTCTTTGCCGGTGCGCTGGGGGCGTCGCAGGTGCTGCATCTGCCGCATGCGTGTTCCGGCAGCGTCGTGCACAGCCCGCACCACGACCTCGTCCTGACCGCCGGGCACTGCGTCGCGGGCGGCGGCGTGGGCTACGAATTCGCGCCCGGATACCACGATGGGCTGGCCCCGTACGGCGTCTGGTCGGTGCGCCGCGTGTACGTGAACCCGTCGTGGCGCGACCATCAGGACCCGCAGCATGACTACGCCTTCCTCGAGATCGCTCCCCAGAGCGGCCATGGCATCGAGGACGCCGTCGGGGCGTACCAGCTCGGCACCGCCCCGGTCTCCGGCGCGCGGGTCACCGTCGACGGCTACGCCGCGGGCGTCGACGACGAACCGCTGTCCTGCACGTCGGCGATCTACGCCACCACCGGGTACCCGACCTTCGACTGCGACGGCTTGGCCGACGGCACCAGTGGCAGCCCCTGGATCTCCGGGCAGTCGGTGGTGGGCGTGATCGGCGGCCTGCACCAGGGTGGCTGCACACCGGCGACGTCCTACAGCCCCGCATTCGGCGCGGACGTGGGCCATGACTGGCAACGTGCCGCCGTGGGTGCGGCGGCCGACGTGGTGCCGCCCGCGCCCGACGACGGCTGCTAACTCAGGTCCGCCCGACAACGGCTGCTAGCTCAGGTCCGCGCGTCGACGTCGAAGCTCGGGACGGTGACGATGCGATCAGCTCGGGCGCGGGTTCGCTCGACCAGCCGCGCGTTGCGCAGGTCCGAGCCGAACGCACGCTCCCGAGCCGCGGGCGGGCTCCGTCCGTAGTCAACGTGCCGTGCCACGAGCCGTTCCAGTCGCAGTGGCTCCGGCACCTCGACGTACCAGCGGGCGTCCAGCAGCGCCGCAACCTCGGCCCACGGACCGTCGTCCAGCAGCAGGTAGTTCCCCTCCGTCACCACGAGCCTGACGTCCGGCGGCACTGACACCGCATCCGCAACCGGCTCCTCGGCAGCCCGGTCGAACCGCGGCGCGCAAACGAGATCGACCGCCGGCCGCAGCCGCTGCAGCAATGACACGTACCCGGCCGCGTCGAAGGTGTCCGGGGCGCCCTTGCGCTCGAGGCGCCCCAGCCGAGCGAGTTCTGCGTTCGGTAGATGGAAGCCGTCCATGCCGACCAGGCGCGCCCGCGCACCGACGGCCCGGACGATCGCCTCCGCCAGCACGGTCTTGCCCGAGCCCGGTGCGCCGGTGATGCCGAGCAGACGCCGGCCAGGCCCGGCGGCCAGCGCTGCTGCCGCCGCGACCAACTCCTCCCAGGACGACTCGACCACCGCGGCAGCGTACGGCGCGTTGCGGTCGGACAGGCGGTAGCGCACGATGCGCGCATGACATCGAGCCCAGGGTCGGCCGAAACGGTACTTGCCCAGTGACGGTTCAGACCGCGGCGCAGATCGCCGCCGCTGTCCGCGACGGCAGGTTGAGTGCCCGGGCGGCCACCGAGCAGGCGCTCGAACGCATCGAGAAGGCCGACCCCGTGATCGGCGCGTTCCAGAGCGTGCGTGTCTTCGCGGCGTTGCACGAAGCGGATGCCGTCGATGCCCGGGAGGACCGCTCGGCGCTGCCGCTCGCCGGTGTTCCGCTGCCGATCAAGGACAACGTGCCCGTGGCCGGTGAGCCGATGCGGCTCGGGACGAGCGGTAGTGATCCGACGCCGCAGCCGCGCGATCACGAGATCGTCAGCCGGCTGCGGGCCGCGGGCGCCGTGGTCGTCGGGATCACCCGCGTTCCCGAACTTTGCGTCTTCGGCGCGACCGATTCCGACTTGGGGATCGCCCGTAATCCTTGGGATCTCGGCCGGACACCAGGCGGGTCCTCCGGCGGGGCTGCGGCCGCAGTCGCGTCGGGAATGGTCCCGGTCGCGCAGGGCAACGACGGGATGGGGTCGATCCGGATCCCCGCTGCGTGCTGCGGGCTCATCGGTATCAAACCGGGACTTGGCGTCGTGCCCGCGGAGCTGGGTGACGGATCGTGGTTCGACATGGCCGAGAACGGGCCGCTCGCCACGACCGTCGAGGACTGCGCTCTGGTGCTGTCGGTGCTGGCCGCGCGTCCGGAGCTCGCGACGATCAGCCGGCCGGACGGTGTGCGTATCGCGATCTCGACGAAGCCGCCGATATTCGCGACGGCGGTCGACGCGC
>JAODNL010000241.1 GCA_025465405.1 Pseudonocardiales bacterium
AGAGGTCGGCAAAGTCAAGAACAACGGCCCCGACCTGATCACGCCCGTCGAGTCCCCCGTCGTCATGAGGCAGCAACGGCTCGAGATCTAGCCGTCGCGGCGCGCCACGGTGGCGGCACCGCGGTGGGGCAGACTGCATACGTGGATTTCTGGCCTGCTACGCGCGCTCGCGGCCCGGTCCGCGGCGTCGTCGAGCTGCCCGGCTCCAAGTCGTTGACCAACCGCGCCCTGCTCGTGGCGGCGCTGGCGGACGGGCCGTCGCGCCTTACCGCGCCGCTGCGGGCACGGGACACCGAGCTGATGGCCGCCGCGTTGCGCGCCATCGGTGCGGTGGTGGAGTCGGACGGCTCGGATTGGGTCGTGACGCCAGGCGTGCTGCGCGGCGGCAGCGTCGACGTGGGGCTGGCCGGCACCGTTATGCGGTTCGTGCCGCCGGCTGCCGCCCTTGCCGACGGGGCTGTGACGTTCGACGGTGATCTGTATGCGCGGGAGCGGCCGATGGCGACTCTGCTCGACGCGCTGCGGCAGGCCGGGGCGACCGTCGACGATAGTGGCCGCAACCGGCTGCCGTTCACCGTGCTCGGAACCGGGTCGGTCCGGGGCGGGACCGTGCGCATCGACGCATCCGCGTCGTCGCAGTTCGTCTCCGGCATGCTGCTGGCCGGCGCCCGCTACGACGAGGGCATCGAGATCGCGCACACCGCGCCGGATGGGGTTCCGTCCACGCCGCACATCGACATGACGCTCGCGGTCCTTGCCGCGGCCGGCGCCGACGCGGTTGCCACCGGACCCTGCACCTGGCGCGTGGCGCCCGGACCGCTGCACGGTCGCGAGTGGCCGATCGAGCCGGACCTGTCCAACGCCGCACCGTTCCTCGCCGCAGCGCTCGCGACGGGCGGCACCGTGACCGTGCCGCGGTGGCCGGCGCCGACCACACAGGCGGGCGACGCGCTGCGGGTGCTGCTGGAGTCGATGGGCGCCTCGGTGACGCTGTCGGCCGCCGGGCTCACCGTGACGGCGGCGGGTCCGCCCGTCGGCCTGGACGCCGACCTGCGCGACGTCGGCGAATTGACGCCTGTGCTCGCCGCGGTTGCCGCGCTCGCGACGACACCGTCGCGGCTGCGCGGCATCGGCCACCTGCGCGGGCACGAGACCGACCGGCTGGCGGCGCTGGCCACCGAGCTGACGCGGTTGGGGGGCGACGTCGAGGAGGAGTCCGACGGCCTGACCATCCGGCCACGTCGGCTGCACGGCGGCACGTGGCGCGCGTACGCCGACCACCGGATGGCGACCGCCGGAGCGGTGATCGGGCTCGTCGTCGACGACATCGTGATCGACGACATCGCGTCGACGACCAAGACCTTGCCGGACTTCCCCGGCATGTGGACCGCGCTGCTGGGCACCTGACATCCATGCCGTCGTCGCGCGACACCCGCAGCCTGGACGAGGACGATGTCCGGGCGCGGGCGAACCCGCGCGGCACCAGGCCGCGGTCGAAGCAGCGCCCCCGCCACGAAGACGCCACCGACGGCATCGTGGTTGCCGTCGACCGCGGGCGCTACACCGTCCTGGTCGACGGCGGACCGGTCGTGGCCATGCGGGCGCGTGAGCTCGGCCGTAAGGGAATCGCGGTCGGCGATCGGGTCAGCATCGTCGGCGACGTGACCGGCGAACCCGACACGCTCGCACGGATCGTCCGCATCGCCGAACGGACGACCGTACTGCGCCGAACCGCCGACGACTCCGACCCGTACGAACGTGTGATCGTCGCCAATGCCGATCAGCTCGTCGTCGTCTCGTCACTCGCCGACCCGGAGCCGAGCTTCGGCTTCATCGACCGATGCCTGGTTGCCGCGCTGTCCGCCGGGCTGGAACCGCTGCTGTGCCTGACGAAGTCCGACCTTGCGCCACCGGATGCCGTGCTCGAGAGATACTCGCCGCTGTCCGTGCCCGCCGTCGTGACGCGCCGCGGCGGCCCGCTCGACGAACTTCGCGATCGGCTGCGCGGTCAGATGTCCGTGCTGGTAGGGCATTCCGGCGTCGGCAAGTCGACGCTGATCAACGCACTGGTGCCGGACGCGGGGCGGGCGATCGGGGTCGTTAGCGCGATCGGGAAGGGCCGGCACACGTCGTCGTCCGCGATCGCCCTGCCGTTGCCGGACGACGACGGGTGGGTGATCGACACGCCCGGAGTTCGGTCGTTCGGATTGGCACACGTCACCGCGGACGATCTGCTGTGGGCGTTCCCGGATCTCGAGGACGGCGCTAATCAATGCCCGCCCGGGTGTGAGCATCTCTCGGCGGACGCAGGGTGCCGGTTGGACGAATGGGTCGCTGGTGGGCATTCCACGCCGGAGCGGTTGGCGGCGTTTCGTCGACTGCTTACGTCCCGTGTGTCGGGTTCTTGACAAGGAGTCTTCGGATTCGCTCGTGATCGAGGGCGCGGCGACGGAGGCTGCTCTCGCTCTCGCTCTCGCTCTCGCTCTCGCTCTCACTCTCACTCTCACTCTCACTCTCACTCTCACTCTCACTCTCAC
>JAODNL010000249.1 GCA_025465405.1 Pseudonocardiales bacterium
TGTCTCCGGTCAGTACCGGCGCAGACCACCAACGGGGAGCAGAACGTGACCATCACGAACACGAACCGGGCCCCATGCTGCCCAGGCGGTTCTTCCGGATCAAGGCGTTCTCCGCGGGCAACGTGGCTTCGCTGATCCTGTACCGAGCATGGGCGCCACCAGTGCCGACCGAGGTGGGCCGTGTCGGCTGACGACGACTTCGCTCGGCTCGCGGACCCGTTCCGCCGCGAGCTGCTCGCGCACTGCTATCGCATGCTCGGTTCGATCCACGACGCGGAGGACCTGGTGCAAGAGACCTACCTGCGGGCGTGGCGGGCCTACAGCGACTTCGAGGCTCGCTCGTCCATGCGGACCTGGTTGTATCGCATCGCGACGAACGCGTGCCTGAACGCATTGGACAAGAACGAACGGCGGGTGCTTCCGTCCGGCCTCGGCGCCGCTTCCGACGATCCGGACGCTCCGCCGGCGAACCGGCTCGACACCATCGCGTGGCTGCAACCGATCCCGGACATGGCGCTGAGCTCGCATCCCGCCGATCCGGCGACGATCGTGCAGACCCGCGAGAGCACGCGATTGGCATTCATCGCGGCGCTGCAGCACCTGCCACCGCGGCAGCGGGCGGTGCTCGTCCTGCGCGACGTCCTCGGCTGGCACGCCGACGAGGTGGCTGCGCTCCTGGACAGCACGTCGGCCTCGGTGAACAGCGCGCTACAGCGGGCGCGGGCGCAGATCGACCGCGCGGCACCCCGCGAGGACACGATCAGCGTCGACGCGCAGACCGAGGCGGAGGTCGTGGACCGGTTCGTCACGGCGTTCGAGAGCGCCGACCTCGACGCGCTCGCGGAGCTGCTGCGCAAGGACGTCCAGCTCGAGATGCCACCGATCCCGACCTGGTTCGCCGGCCGCGAGAACGTCCTCGGCTTCCTGGGCCGTCGGGTCCTGCCGAGCGGGCCATGGCGCCTCGTGACGACCAGAGCCAACGGCTACCCGGCAACCGCTACCTACCGGCTGGAACCCGATGGCACGTTCGGTGCCCACAGCGTGCAGATCCTCGAGATCGTCGACGGCGCGATCGTGCACCTTCGGGCGTTTCGGGACCTGTCGCTGTTCACCACGTTCGGTTTGCCCATGACTCTGGACGCCACCGCCCGCTAGCCGAGCCCGCCCGGTGCGTGGTCGCCGAGGCGGCGCTCGAATCCAGGTGGCACGAACAGATCGTCCGGGCAGAGTTGGTGGATGCTCGAACGGCCCAGACCGAGCAACGCCGAGTCGATGCCGCCGCGCAGGATGTCGAGGACGTTCTCCACCCCGGCCTGGCCGTTGGCGGCCAGGCCCCACAGGTAGGCACGTCCGATCATCACGGCGCGGGCGCCGAGCGCGAGCGCCTTGACGACGTCGCTGCCGCGCCGGACGCCGCCGTCGAGGACCACCTCGACCTGCGTCCCCACCGCGCCGACCACCGCGGGTAGCGCGCGGATCGTGGCGGGCGTGCTGTCGAGGTTGTTGCCGCCGTGGTTGGAGACCGAGATCGCGGTGACACCCGCGTCGACCGCTCGCCGGGCGTCGTCGAGCCGGGTTACTCCCTTGAGCATGAACGGGCCGCCCCACTGCTCGCGCAGCCATGTCACGTCCTCCCAGGTGGGCGGTGGTGTCTGCAACCATTCCCCGTAGACGCCGAAGAACGTCGGGCTGGGTTCGTCGGGCGCCGCCATGTTCGGAACCGTCAGGTCGGGAATGCGACGCGTCTTCGCGAAGCCGGCCAGCCACCGCGGATGAGCGATCGCCTCGGGGGCATAGCGAAGCATCGCCTTCAGGTCGATGCGTTCGGGGATGGCCGGGCTGCCCCAGTCCCGGCCGTGCGAGAACGACCAGTCCAGCGTGACGATCAGGCCGACGGCACCGGCGGCGCGGGCCCGATCCATGCGCTGCAGCATCTGGTCGCGGCTGCCGGCCCAGTACAGCTGGAAGAACGTCTGCGGATTGGCCGCCACCACCTGCTCGATCGGCTTGCTCGCGAAGGAACTCAGGCCCATCGCGGTACCGCGGGCCGCGGCGGCACGGGCGACGGCGACCTCGCCGTCGGGATGGACGGCCTGCACGCCGGTGGGCGAGATGATCACCGGCAGCGAGATCGGCTGGCCCATGACGGTCGTCGCCTGGTCGCGCGTGGCGTGGAGGCCGGCGACGTGGGGTGCGAAGCCGAGCTCGCCGAACGCCGCCAGGTTGTCGTCGAGCGTCACGCCGCGCTCCGAGCCGGCGATCAGAGCACCGTAGACGGACTTCGGCAGTCGCCGCCTCGCCCGCCGTTGCGCTTCGGCAACGGACTCGAACCACGCGTTACCCATGCGGTATTGGCCTTTCTATCGGGTGTGGACGTCGCCATGACACGACCGGGCGAATCGGTACGACCGTGCGGCCGCGCAGCGCACCGGTCAATACGCCGGCGCCGTAGGCCACGTCGTCGGCGATGCGGGCGGCCACGAACTGCGCCGGATCCAGAGCCGGACGCCGGCCTACCCACTCGGTCAGCGGCGGCCCGAACAGTAGCGAGGCGACGGCGGCTCGGCGTCCCCGTCGCCGCGCGGGCCGGCGGCTCACGAGGGCGGCCACGAGTACCGGGGCCGTGAACTGGGTGGCGTAACGGCCGATGCCCAGCCAGGTCTGGCGCACGCCGGTCAGCGTCGCCTCGATCGCTGAGCTAGCCGGCACACCGGCCCGGCGCAGCGTCCCGATCATGGCCGATACCGCGGCGATACCGCAGGCAACCGCGACACCGGGGCGGCGCGCCAACAGCGCAGCGACCGTTGCCGCGAGCCACGGCTGCAGGACAAGCGGCGCCATCGCGGTGGGATGCCGTACGGACAGCGGCGCGGCCGACGTGCCGTAGTGGAAGCGGCGCTGTAGCAGACCGGGCCAGTTATCGGGCTCGTGGTGGCGCACCTGCACCGACGGGTCGTAGCGGACTCGCCATCCGGCCCCGTGCAGTCGCCAGACGAGGTCGACGTCTTCGCCGTAGCGCAACGTCGCGTCGAACACGTCGGCGCCGCCGGACACCTCGATCAGTGCGGCGCGGCGGACGAGGAGCGCGGCGCTCGGCACGTACGCGACTCGAGTCGACGGGACCACCCGCGCCGCGCGCCCGCCGAGGTCGAGACTTCCGAACGCCGAGGCGTAGCG
>JAODNL010000273.1 GCA_025465405.1 Pseudonocardiales bacterium
ACGACGACGACCGCGACGACCGCGACGACGACGATGACGGCGACGACCACGGCCGAGACGATCCATCTGATGCGTCGCCTGCCACCGGACCGGCGTTCCGGCAACTGGGGCTCGTCCGCCGGTTCGCTGGGCGTGGACGAATCGGACACAACAACCTCCGGGGTTTCATCGATGAGAGCACCGACCGGCCACCGTCACGTACGGCGGCCGTCGGGGAGTGAATGGGGGGTCGGACATGCGAGCGACGAGCGTCGTCAGGAGCGACGCCGTGCCGGTCTCATCGACAACAGAGGCTGCTCGCGACATGCGCGTGGTCGACGACGCGTCGACTCGTCAGCAGCACCTCACGTATGCGTGGCGTACCGGCCAGCGGGACCCTGGGATCGCCGGATAGGGGCGACGGCCCGATGATCGCTGTCGCGCGACTCCGATGGGGTGGCTGACCGGAAAACATGGTTTCCATACTATTTAAGTAGGTAATTGCTTCGCAAGGGGTCTCCGCCCGATCCGCGTACGGCGCGATCCAGCGGCCGACTCCGCATGCGCCCTAGCGAGAGGCCGCTTCGGATACGGCACCGGCGGGCGAGTTCGACAGCTCGGCGTCGAGCAGACGCTCGGCGCGGGGTACCGCCAGGCCGCGGCCGGCGACGAACCACAGCCCGATCAGAACGAGCAGCGGAAGCTGGGAGGTGAGCGACGACTTGACCACGGCTCCGGCCGGGTAGCTGTAGACGACCACGACGCGCAGCACCGCGTCGGCCAGAAGCACCGCTCCGAGACCGGCGGTCATCGCCCGGTAGAGCATCCGGAACCGCCGCGAGTTCCGCCATGCCCGCTCGAACGCCTCGGCGCGCACCGGGTCGCCCTTCGAGGCCACGGGCTTGAGGGCGACCCGCATCCACGGCCGCTCCGTCCAGGTGGTCGCCAGGACGACGACTCCTGCGATCGCGACGTAGAACGAGGTCCTGGCGAGCACGAAGCGCGCGTCGCCGCTGATCGACGTCAGCACGACGCTGGCCGTGACCTCGATCAGCACCAGCACGGCGAAGCCGTCGATTCGGTGTCCGGCCTTGCCGCGCGAGCGAGTTCGCAGCAGATCGGCGACGACGATCACGCCGGAGACGATCGCGCCTGCCACCATGCTCGCGATGTTGCCCAGACCGGCGACGTAGCAGCCGGCGATGGCCGCGGTGGGCACGAGCGCCGCGACCACGGCCAGTCTCCAGCGGAACTCCCCGGATTCGACTCGCCCGCCGATCGCCTTTCCGGTCAGAAGGGTGCCCCCGATGGCCAGCCGTACCGCAGCGGGCATACCGGTCGGGGCGAGGGCGACCAGGACGAGCGTCGGAACGAGCAGGTCGACGGCCACGTTCGCGAACATCACGGCGACGTACACGGCCTTGCGTCGTGCGCTGATCTCAGGCATGGGGCACCTCCTGGGCTCCGTGGCTCGCCCGCCGTCGCAGCGTGTGCTCATACGCCTCGAAGTGCACGTCGGCCAAGTATCTCTCTCGATAAGTCTCTTAGTCACTAAAGTATTTAGAGGCTAAGGTACGTTGAGGGGATGTCGCAAGGTGCCCTTCCTGAGAATCAGGCGGCGGGCGCGCTGCTCGGCCGCAAGTTCGCCACGGCGCTCGTGGTGTTCCACGAGGCCGTCGGCAAACTCGTGGGTCTCAGCTCGGTCGAGCGGAAGTGCATCGACGTGCTCCAGCAGCTGGGACCGGTGACGGCCGGCACGATCGCGGAACACACGGGCCTGACCACCGGCGCCGTCACCGGTCTGGTGGATCGGCTCGAGAACGCCGGCTACGTCCAGCGCGCACGTGACCCGAACGACCGCCGCAAGGTCGTGGTACGGCTACTGCCGAACGAGCGGATGGATGCGCTGATGGCCGCCGCGTTCGGGCCATTCGTCGAGGACATGGCGAACACCGCGGCCCGGTACGACGACGCCGAGCTCCGCGCAATCGCCGACTGGATAACCCGGACCACCGACACGCTGGTGGCCAACACCCGAAGGATCATGAACCTTGAGGAGGACCCGGACGCCTCGGCGCAGCCAGGTCGGCCGGACACCCGCCACTGACGCAAGGTTGCCGGTGTCTGAGGGGCAAGGGCACTCTGGTCGCCGGGGGTGGGACAGCGAGTGGATCATGGTCATGCGTGGATTCCGACGGTGGTCATGTCCGCTCCTCCGAGTGCCGTACGCGGGGCCGTGCTTTCCGGCCGGGGATGGCGGCCAGGAGTTCGCGGGTATGCGAATGGCCGGGATCGCCGAAGATCTGCTCGGTCGTACCCGTCTCGACGACCCGGCCGTCCTTCAGGACCGCGACCCCATGCGCGATCTGCCGTACGACGGCGAGGTCGTGCGAGATGAACAGGTAGGCCACGCCGATGTCGGCCTGGAGCTCGGCGAGCAGGTCCAGCACCTGGGCCTGGACGGACACGTCCAGCGCCGAGACCGGCTCGTCGCACACCACGAGGTCGGGTTCGAGCGCGAGCGCACGGGCGATCGCCACCCGCTGCCGCTGCCCGCCGGACAGCTGGCTCACCGCGCGCTTCTCCATGCCCGACAGGCGCACCAGCGCCAGCAGCTCCTCCACCCGCGCCTTGCGCTCGCGGGCGTCCTTGCCCTGCAGGCGCAGGCTGAAGGCGATGT
>JAODNL010000278.1 GCA_025465405.1 Pseudonocardiales bacterium
TGCCCTCGGGCTAGACGAACCATCCTGACTGCTCACTGCTTACGCCGCGCGAAACACGTCCAACAGTTCCTGCTGAGAGTTGACGCCGAGTTTGGCGAAGACCGAGGCCAGGTGGTTGCGGACGGTGCTCTGGCTCAGAAACAGGCTCCGGGCGATGGCCGGCGCCCGATCGCCTTCCAGCAATCTGTTCACGATCTCCAGTTCACGAGTCGTGAGCCGGCTGAGTCCTGGCACCCGGCGTTCTGACACCCCTCGGAACACGCCCCGCGCGAGCTGCGCGACCTCGGCACCGCGCCCGAGTCGCAGGAGGATCGCGGACAGCTCGCCGGAGTCGTGACCGCCGCCCGTGCCGTCCGGTATCGGCAGGAACACGAACGCGCAGCTGGGGGACGGCTCGAGCGGGAGGATCAGCACCTCGCACCTCAGCGCAGGAGCCTCGAACCCGGTTCGGATATCGAGGTGCAGGGTGACTCCGTTCTGGCTCGCGGATGCCTCGCTCAATGCCGACAGGCAACCTGGCACGGCGTCCGGGGCGACCAGCGCGAGGAGGGAGGAACCCAACAGCTGGGCGACGGGCACATTGAACAGTTCCTCCGCGTCATTGCTGATCCGCTCGATCAGCAGACTCGAATTGGCCGTACCGACCACAGCGGGTGCCTCGCGCCAATCCGCAGGCGGTGGCCCGTCCACGGTTACGACATCGGCGACGAGAACCACAACCACAAAGTCCGTAGCGGGCTGACGCGCGAACGAACGGATCCACATCCGGATCTTCACGTCGTCGCCATCCAGGCGAAGCAGCGTGCGAAACGTCTCGAAGCCGTTGAGGCGTCCACCGGCGAATAGATCGGCGCCCGGCGCCGGGCGGTCTGCGGTGAACTCCTCGAGAAAGTGGCCCACGGCCATCCCGCCCGCAGGATCCAGCAGCCGGGTTGCGGCCGGGCTCGACGCGACGATCCGCTCCGAAGGCACCTCGAGAACCAGAGCCGGGAACGGAATGGCGCCGAGCACCTCGGCGGCTATGCGCGACACCTCACCGGCGCTCAACGCGTCGGTGCCGGCTATGCGCACCGATCCAGGCACTATCGCCGTACCCTCCCGGACACGCCGCCCCCGCCCGCGTAGCCCGCCATGCCCTCCACGTGACGAGAGCGTGATCGAAGACTAGTGCTGCACAGACTAGCTTGTCGCCGATTTGGCACCGGTTGACTGGCCAGCGATTGACGGCCGCAGCCCGAGCCGTAACGCGAAGGCAACGGTCACGTGACCGACCGGAGATGAAGGGCGGACATGCTGTCGGCCACCGCTGGTCGGTGCTCTGGTCGGTGCTACAGCGAGGGACGGTTGATGAGTCAGCAGTTGCCCACTCTCGTGGACGCATTGTTCGAAGAGCCCACGCTCGACCGGCTCGATGTGTTGCTCGGCGCGTTGATTGAGCTCCCGCGTGATCAGCCGTTAGCGGGTCTGATCGATGATCTCCTCGATTATCGGGTGGCATTGGCCGAAAGCCTCGCCGGCTCGACGCCTCCGATCTCGGCCGGAGATTCTGTCGTCGCGGCCTGGGAAGCCCTTCGATAAGTCGAGCGAACTCCGCCCGGGAGCCGACCGTAAAGTCGGCGTCCCGGGCTGAGGCCGATCTGGATGCTGGTACGCGCGTGGCGTTACGCGCGCTGCAGTCGCTGAACGTTCTGCCG
The DNA here is from genome assembly GCA_025465405.1 of Pseudonocardiales bacterium. Lineage (GTDB taxonomy): Bacteria > Actinomycetota > Actinomycetes > Mycobacteriales > Jatrophihabitantaceae > RYN-117. Next base: position 1,695 of record JAODNL010000278.1, read on the forward strand.
GGTCTGCTGGATCTGCTGGTCGGCCTGGCTGGCCAGGTCGTGCGACCGATTTGCCTGGTCTTCGGCCTGCTGGGCCTGCTGGTTGGCCTGCTCCGAGTTGTCCTGAGCGTTCTGGGCCCGCTGGTTGGCCTGGTTGGCTTCGTTCTGAGCCTGCTGGGCCTGGTTCTGAGCCTGCTGGGCCTGGTTCTGAGCGTTCTGCGCCCGCGAGGAGGCCTGGCTCGCTTCGTTCTGAGCCTGCTGGGCCTGACTCTCGGCCTGGTGAGCCTGGTTGGACGACTGCTGCGCGGCCACGTTGGCCTGGTTGGCCTGATTCTGGGCCTGCCGAGCCGCCGACTGTGCCTGCTGGGCATAGCCGCGCGCCTGCTGCGCCTGCTGGCGGGCATTCTGCGCCTCGTGCTGGGCCATCTCGACGCGGTCGCGGACCCGGTCGACGTCCTGGCTGATGTGCTCGCGGGCGGACATTTCCGCCAGCGTGCGGGCGTCCTGCTCCCGCCTGGCCTGCTCGTCATTTCCGGTCTGCGCTGTGCGCTGTGCAGATGTGCTCGATGCTGTCATTACCGGCTCCTTTATTCCGGGGATTGTCGCCCCGTGTGATCCCGGATCTCCCTTTTGAATTCCGGGATAAACCAACCATTGCCCCATCCGGGTCCGGCAGTCAAGGCTCGTCGCGGAACACGTCGAAAACTCTTCGCAAACATCAGCGATCTCATGAAGAAGCGAAGAGATAAGCGTCTCCGACTCACGCCGTCTTTGACTTCCTGGCAGTGGGCGCAGGCGTAGGCCAACTTCTCAGATTGGGCATTGTTGACGCTGAAGAGGTTCATCACTGCAAGGCATGCGAATCAGTGTGCGAAATTGAATTTCCGTGGCAGAAGGGGGAACACATCAAATGGACACCCGTCTCTTATCAAAAAGTATCTCGCTGGCCCTGAATTGGGGTTTACCGCTGGCGACGGCCGCGGTCCTTGCGACCGTCGACGTGCGCACCGGAAACAGGGCCGCTTCGGCACCGGCGGGCCAGCAGGTCGCCTGCCTCAGCGCAGCGGTCGTCCTGACTACCTGGCGCCGGGGCTGGAATGTTAGCTAATCGTGAAGTAGAACGTGTTCTGTTAGTTGACTGTTAGTTATCCGCTGGTTAGGCGTCACATTTGCACCGACTGTGCGTGAACTCTCGGCGCGCGATGATCAGGTCGCCGTCAAAAGTTGTCAAACGGCTCGCAATACCCAATATTTCCAGGCTGTACCCGGTGCTATGCACCGGCCTGGGAGGGGAAGCAATGAGGGGCAAGGGTTTAGTTGCGCTCGTCGTCGTGAGCGCGATGTCGGTCGTCGGGCTCGTCGCTACAGCAGGGTCGGCGTCGGCCGCACCGACTACTCCGGCGCCAAGCGCCACCAGCGGGGGACAACCCCCGGCGTCGTGCTCGGCTCCGCCGAACAGCCCTGACGCCACCGCAGCCAACCGCGATCACTTCATCAGCCTGTGGACGCCACGCCTTGCGAACAAGGCATGGTTCACCCAGTTCGCCAACCTCGGCGCAGTTCCCGCTGACATCGCGGCCGAGGGCTTCAACGGCATGGATCAGCCCACCCAGGCGTGGCTGGTTGCCTGCCTGGTGGACAACGTGCTCGCCGTCTCCGGACAGAACGCGCCGGACTCTCAGGTCGCGAGCTATCAACTCGGCCTCGACCTGGTGATCTTCGGTAAGGGGCAGATCGCGACGGCCCGCAAGCAGCTGGCGGCCACTACCGCCCCGGCGCTGAAGCCACCGGCCGCGGTGCCCAGCAACCTCACGTCGAACGCGTTGTCGGGCACCGCCGCTGACTTGGCCGGATCGCCGAGCCTGACGGCAGCGGCCCAGCCGACGGTGGACGTCACGACGCCCACTACCTCGACAAGCACCGACTTCACCACGCAGGCGTCGACTCGGCTGCAAAACCTGGTCGGAGCACCGTCGGTCGTTCCCACAAAGGCGAAGGTGAACGCGTCGGCAAGCACGACAGCCACCACATCAGCCAGCATCGATCCGAACGCGCTGATGAACAAGCTGCAGACGGTCTTGAACACCCCGCTGGTCGCCTTGATTCTGAAGGCGGTTGCGGATCTGGAGCAGCTGATCGGCAAGATCCAACAGGTGCTGTTCACCCTGCCTGGTCTGAATCTCCTGGCCTCGGCTTTCTATCGAGTGTGCGCCGAGTCGGCGACCCAGCCGCTTGCGTGCAGCGTGTCGCTACCGGTGGGCATTCCGATCCCGGCTGACGTCACCGGTGACAACTTCCCGGACGTCCTGGCCGAGCTCCTCCCGAACATCAACCTGTCGGCACCTACTGATTTCGGCGTGCAGTTCACCGTGACGCGCCTGTTCCCGACCAGCGGTCCGTTGCCCGCCCACATCTTCGTCGTCTACGACGTACCGATCGCGAACAAGCGCATCGAATACGGCTACGACGGGCGGGCGTCGACGCTGGCCACCAGCGCAACGACGGCGTTCACGCTGCATAACGCGTTCAAGGCGCTGACGGGTGACGTGGACGTCAGTGCCCAGGTCACCAGCCAGCAGCCTGGCTCTACCGAGGCGCTCACGTTCGCGGTGAAGGACCTGGTGGGCGGATCCATCGGAGTGCCGCCGACGGAGGCGAACCCGATGGCCGGCGCGGCACAGCTCAGTCCGTTCCCGACCAGGTTCACGCTGGGAGCACATCTGATGCACGGCGCGCAGGACGAGGACATTTTCACCGTCCAGTCCTCGACGCCGTCGACCGTGAATGCGGTCATCGACCAGGACACGACGACGACCACGCCCAAGAGTCACCGCGAATTCACCGCGCTGGTCGACAAGCTGCCCACGTCGGTCACCGTCGATCTGACCCACCAGGGGCCGAAGCAGATAATCACGTACTCGGCCAGCGCCCCGATCGCACACGTCCAGGCGACCGACACCGCTACGCCTGACGTCAGTCACGCGAACTCCTACACGCGCAGCGTGTACGACGTGCTGGGCGTGCCGACGGCCGTCCAGGTGACGCTGCAAGGCGCGCAGGACATCCTGTACACCGCATCGGCCAAGATCCCGCAGGTCACCTTCAGCACGCAGACGCGGCAGAACGGCGTTCTCCAGCAGGAGATCACCGCGCAGGCCCACCAGATACCGACGTCGGTCCACGTCACCAACACCACCGGGGCAGATCAGACCGCCGTCACCTACGACGCCAACGAGGTGCTGCCTGACGTCTCGTTCTCCATGTACGACCTCAACCAGGACCAGACGAACCTGACGGCCACCGCCACGTCGATCCCGACCCACCTGCAGTTCACCCAGACGAAGAGCACCGGTGTCTTCGACTTCGCGGCGAACGCCGGCATCGGCCTTATCCAGGCCGCGTTGACCCGGGGCGGCGGCTCCGTGCTGCACCTCACCGGCGATCACGCGACCGTGTACAAGCGAGGCAATGCTCTTGGCCTGGAACTGCAGCTCAGTGGGTTCCAGTCCGCGCACTTCGACGGGTCGCAGAAGACGATCGTCAGCCTCGGCCTCGATCCCGGTGGCCAGGCGTTCGACGCCATCGCCGATCTGGACAGCCCGAACGTGCTGGCTTCAGTGCACGTGTCGAAGCTGCCGGCGACGATGTCGGTGGCCATCGACCCGGTCGGGGGAGTCGCGACCTACAGCGCGTCCAGCATCATTCCGGACCTGCACGGCAGCTTCACCCAGCGTGACACCGGCACGATCGCAGACCTGAAGCTGACCCAGTTGCCGAAGAACATCTCCTTGTCCTTCAACACGTCCGGCGCGGCCCCCCAGATCAGCTACGGCGCGGATTCGCGGCTGGGCTCGATCGACGGCACGTATCAGCAATCGCCGGGGGGGCTGTCCTTCCACGCCGTGATCAGTGACCTGGCGCAGTTCATGTCGATCAGCGGCCAGGACCCGATCGTCTTCGATGCCCGGACCTCGTCCCTCGCCGCACCCGGATCGTCCTACCTGGGACAGGTGCTCTTCGACTACGCCACCGACGGGACATTCCAGAGCCCGCCGACCAGCGACGACCATCTGTACCTGAATACCTCCGGCGGAGCCACCCACGCCGAAGTTCAGTACACCGGTCTGCAGTTCCTCAGCGCGGACACCAGTGGCGGAGCTCTGCATGCCGAGATCCGCAACGTGTCGCCGCGCCTGCTCCGCGCTTACCTGACGACGGACAACCTCACCTTGACCGGCTTCATCGACAAGGTGCCGGCCGACGTGAAGATCGACCAGGTGGGCAACGACGTGCAGTACCACGCCACTTCGAGCATCAGTGAGATCTACACCAACGTCCAACGCGCCAATGGTGACGCCGTGTCGGCCGATGTCACCGGGGTGCCGTCGTCGATCGATCTCTTGTTCGACGCCGCCAATTCAAAGCTCGACTGGACCGCGTCGAGCACGGCCGGTGGCATCTCGGCGATCGCCCACCTGACACCGGACACGCTCGGCACATCACGGGCGTTCGACGCATCCCTTGCCATCACGGGGATTCCGGCTCAGTGGCACGCGACCTACGGCAGCGGGAACGTCTCGTTCGTGACCACCGGATCGGGCATCGGCGCGATCTCGGCACAGGTGAGCAACCACGGCGGCTACCACATCCTGGCCGGCGACCATCTCAGCGCGTACTTCGATCAGCCGAGCGGGGACCTCGACGCCAGCTTGCATATCAGCAACCTGACCAAGGCGTCATTCAGCAAGCTCACCGACAGCACCGGCGGCGGCTTCGTCGCCGACCTGAACATGGGCAGCCACGGCAGCTTCGGCCTCAGCGCGCTGATCAACCTCGGCAGCAACAAGCTCACGGCCACCGGCGGGTTCGACCACCTGCCGGCGCTCATCCACCTGAAGAGCGACGGCGGACGTATCCAGTACACGGGCGACTCGAATCCGACGCTGACCCTCGCGGTGGCGGCGGGAGACCCGGCGGAACTGACGGCCACGCCGGCGCCCGCGAACGTCAACGGCATCTCGATCCGCGACGGCGCCAGCGGGAGCGGCAAGGCGGTCAAGGCGAACGTGTACCTGACCGGCCTACCCGACAGCCTCGACCTGAACACGCCCGCGGGCACCTACTCGGTGGGCAACTACCACCCGAGCGTCGACCCGCTGGTCGTCGATGCCAAGCTCACGACCTTGGCGCCGCAGCCGCTGTCGCTCGAGCTGCAGCAGGTCGTCGGGACGGCGAGCCCGGTCAGCTTCACGTTCGGGCCGTTGCTGTCCTCGACGGCTGGCGACGGGACACACTCGCTCAGCCTGAACTACACGGCCAGCCGCGACCTCGGCTCCTTGACGGCGGAGGCCACGTATGGCAACACCGACGACGCCAAGCTGACGATCAGCTCCATCCCGGGTGGAACGGCGCCGTCCATCAGCGTCAACGCCGCCTTCGGGAGCGCGCAGAAGTCGATCGCCGTCGCCATGAGCCATGACATCAGCGACATCACTGCGTCGTACAAGCATGTCGGTGATGCCACGTTCGCCGCCTCGGTGCACCTGAACAACGTGCCCAGCGCAGTCAACCTGCTGATCGGCCGGGGCGTGGCCAGCGACACCAACAAGACCGTGTCCGCACCTGACTTCACGTTCACGGCAAGCCATGCCGGCCTGAACATCGACGCAATGGCGAGCGCCGACATCGTGTCGCCGGCCGACATCACAGCTGCCGTGAACCTGGCGGTGACCAACCTGGGTCAGACGGTCACCGGTGCGCTGAACGGGACGAAGCTGCACATCACCTCGTCGCCGGCCACCGGGTCGTTCCTGCTGACCGCAGCCGGCACGGTGCAGTTCAACGCCGACCTCGGCTTCAGTGGTGGTGGTTTCGAGAACACCGGATCGCTGACGGTGAACGCCAACATCAAGCAGCTGACGCTCGGGTTCACCAACGCCACCGACATCGGCCTCGACCTCGGCATCACGACCGGACTGACCGGTGACTTCAGCCAGTTCACGCTGGGTGAGGACAGTGACACCCACGTCACCATCGAGGATCATTTCGGTGTCAACATCGACCTGCCGGACCCGTTCGGCAGCGTGCATATCGGCCTGATCGACATCGGCCCGATGACGGTCGACCTGCACAACGTGATCGATCACTTCCACCTGGACTCGAACACGTCCGGAAGCATCTTCGACATCCCGGTCTTCGAGGCGATCCTCGCCAGCTGCCACGTGAACATCAACATCCGGCCGCACTCCGAGGGCAACACAGCGGGCAGCACCATCTCGCTCGGGCCGCCGCCCGACGACGGGCACGCGCCGGCCGCCTGGTTGATCACGCCGGACCCGAACTTCTTCGGCTTCACGCTGCCGGACTTCGCGCTGGACATCATCGCGTTCTTCGCGTCGCCGTATGGCAACGAAGTCGGAGCCTCGTTCGGATGTCACTTCGGACCGTAGATGTCGCCGGTCGGCCCGGCCGCGTGGCCGGCCCTACCAGACGGAAAGCTCCGTCATGAGGCTCTCGTCCAGCCCGCTCGGCGACCGGACCCGCACGAAGCGTGCGGCCGGCCGACCGGGTGGGCTGACCGCGACGGTCGACTCGCTGCTGGTTGCCGCGGCGTGATAGGTCGCGCCGTCGTCGGACAACTCGACGACGACCATGCCGGCCACGCCCCGAGCCACGACCAGATCGACCGGGCGAACGCTGCCGAGATCCACCGCCACACCGGTGACGACCTGCGCCTTCGCGGCCTTGAGCCGAGCGGGCGTCACCAGATTGCCGTCGGTCACGCCGCAGACGGTCTGAGGTGTCGACGCGGGTGTCGCGGTACCGGTCACCGCACGGCAGGGATGACGGCGCGATGGCGGTGCTCCGGCAATGGGCTGCACCGCCAATCGCGACGAGAGGTAGCTGGCATGGACGTCGCTGGTGCCGCCGCCGGTCAGCGCGGTACGAGCGGCCACCGCCACGCTGGCCGAATGGTCCTCCAGTACCCGGGCATCGATGTCGGCGCGAGTGCCCGACTCCGGCTGCGACCACATCGGCACCTGGCGGGTCGGATCGAAGAGCTGCGCCAAGTAGGCCGCGCCCCGGCCGGCCGTTGCGGGCAGCGACGACCACGCGAGCTGCACGCGCCCAGAACCTTCGGAGACGCGCGGTATCGCGTTCCACAGCCGCGCGTCGGGCAGCGTCACCGTGGTCTGCCTGGCCTTGAAGCTGATCGTCGTGCTGGGGCCATTGGCGCCGGGAGCGGCGGCGACCAGATCGAGGGCGGCTTCCGTTCCGATCAGGCCCTGAGTGTCGGAACCCTTCAGCGTGAACGTGTACCCGCCGCCGGCGTCGGTGGTGGCGACGCGCGCCCGCCGGCAGATTGCCGGGGCGGCGGGAAGCAGGCACATCGTGCCGAGCGTTCCGACCGCAAGGACGATACCGACCAATGCCTCGCCGAGATCAGCCTCCTTGAACAGGCGCACTTGGACGCCCGCGAGAGGCGATCCGCGGGCGGTCAACGCGCGCCCGGAGACGACGACCGTGGCGTTGGCGTTGACCTTGCTGAACGTGCACCCGGTAAGTACGGCGGCGATGAGCACAAACGTCATCGACCTCCGCATGCCGGTACGATATGCCGGATCGTCGATGAGGTGAGCGACGTTGCCCGCTCTCGCGGGTTGGCGTCGACCGCCGAGGGAGGCCGACGTGCGAATTCGGGACGGGATAGTCGTAGTGATGGCCGCTGCCGGACTTGCGGCCTGCACTTCGGGCGGTAAACGCGCGTCGATAACTGCGCCTAATACGTCGGCCGCACCGACAATTTCTGGCGCGCCGACGACCTCATCGAGCGGTAGTAACTCTCGGCCGGTCAGCGCCTACTGCGGCAAGCTTGTCGCGACCGCCACGAAGGTCACCGCCGCGCAGGGTGCGCTGTACCGCGGCGGCAGCAGCACCCAAGGCGCCATCACAACGCTCGTCGCCGAGCTCAAGGCGCTGCAGGACGGTGCCCCGTCTGATGTCAAGACCGCGCTCACCGACATGATCTCGGCATTCCAGACCGCGGCCGGCGTGCTGCAGCACCCGACCGCGCAGAACCAGGCTCAGATCACGGCGCTGGGCACGAAGCTGTCCGCCGATGGCCAGGCGATCAGCGCGTACCTGACGTCCAAGTGCCCATCGCATTGACCCAGACCGGTCAGACCCTGATCGGTCAGGCCGACGGCACCTGCCCGGCTTCGCCGGCAGCGATGTGCGCACTGCCGCCGTGATGCTCGAGCGCGATCTCGTCCGCTGCTGACATGCCGGGCGGAAGGTCGACGGTTGTCTTCGGGCCGGTGAACCATTTCTTGGCCGAGAGGTGCCAGCCGATCCACAGGGCCAGTAGCAGAGCGCCGACGACGATCGGCGTGTAGTTCACGAACTTCATGCTCGACCAACCGAATCCCTTGTACCAGGGCGCGCCCGCGGACGACGTCGGAAGCAGTGCGATGAACGACGTGATCGCGATCTCGGCGACGGCGACGATGCACATCCATTTGTACTTCGAGCCCAACGTCCAGCCGCCCGGCGTGAAGTTGGCGCCGGCCTTCCACCGCAGGAAGATCGGAATCGAGAACGCGACGTAGAGCCCGACGACGCCGATCGACACCACGGCGAAGAACGCGACTGGGACGGGTGCCCCGCCAATGTCCACCTTCACCAGGGCGGGCGCAGTCAGCGCGATCGCCACGATCGCGGAGAGCACGACACCGTAAACGGGTACGCGGTTCTTGTTCAGCTTGGACCAGTACTGCCCACCGGGTACCGCGCCGTCGCGGCTGAATGCGAAGAGCATGCGGGTCGTGCTTGTCATGCAGGCGACGGTGCAGAAGAACTGCCCGGCGGTGGAGATGAACAGGATCGCGCTCGCCCAGTTGGTGGACAGCGCCTGGGTGAATATGCCGGCGACCGCACCGCCCCCCTTGGTTACGCGTCCCTCGTCCTGCACCGCGAAGAGGAATGCCAGCAACAGGATCCAGCCGCCGATGGCTGAGTAGAAGATCGACCGCCAGATCCCCTTGGCCGCGGAATCGGCCGCGCTGTGCGTCTCCTCGGACAGGTGGGCCGAGGCGTCGTAGCC
>JAODNL010000280.1 GCA_025465405.1 Pseudonocardiales bacterium
GTCGTGCAGGACCTGCTCTCCGGGTTCTTCATCATCACCGAGAAGCAGTACGGCTTCGGTGACCTGGGGTCCCTCACGGTCGCAGGCATCAACGCCCCCGCCGAAGGCACCGTGGAGGACGTCACCCTGCGCGTCACCAGGCTGCGCTCCACCGAGGGCGAGATGTACACCATTCCCAACGGCCAGATCGTCAAGACGGTGAACCTGTCGAAGGACTGGGCGCGTGCCGTCATCGACATCCCGGTCCCCACGTCGGCGGACCTCAATTTGGTCAACGACGTGCTGCACGACGTGGCCGACAAGGCGATGGAGGACGCGGGCCTTCGCGCGCTGCTCTTGGACGCGCCCCAGCTGATGGGCGTCGAGAGCATCGAGCTGGACACGGTGAACCTGCGGATGGTGGCACGCACGCTGCCGGGCAAACAGTTCGAGGTCAGCAGGAGGCTCAGGACGCTGGTGGCGGCCGCTCTCCGACGGGCCGGCATCGCCAGCCCGAGCAGCACTGCGCCGGTCGTCGGGGAGGACAGGGCCGACGGGGAGGCCAGCACCGAAGTTGCGGCCAGTCGCGTATGAGCGGTCCGGCGCGGCAGGTGGAAACTACCGGCGCCGCGGGTAACCCCCATCAATGAGCGCTGACGAAGCGACGGAACTGGTCTCGCCGACGCAGGTCAGGGAGGGTGATGTGATCCAGGATGAAGTGGGTAAGCGCTGGCTGGCCGTCAAGGACATCCGGATGATCTCCGAGGCCGACGGCGGGGTGTACAGCTTCGACGGGGACGGCCCCGACGACCGCGTGACGTTCGAGGGTCATGACCGCGTGCGCCGCAAGAAGCAATAACCGGCCCAGGCTCGATCAGTCGGGAAGTGAGGTCCGCCGTGCTGGGTTTGCCAGACCAGATCCGCGCCTGCCTGTTCGATATGGACGGCGTGCTCACCGACACGGCGAGTGTCCACAAGAAGGCCTGGAAGGCGATGTTCGACGCCTACCTGCGCGCCCGCAGCGAGCGAACCGGCGAAAAGTACATATCGTTCGATGCGGGCGCCGATTATCAAACGTATGTGGACGGCAAGAAGCGCGAGGACGGCGTGCGAGCATTCCTCGCCAGTCGCGGTGTACACCTTCCCGAAGGAACGCCAGACGACGGGCCTGGCGCTGAAACCGTCCAGGGGCTGGGCAATCGCAAGAACCAGATGTTCCAACGCACACTGCGCGAAGACGGTGTGCAGGTGTTCGAGGGGTCGCGCCGCTATCTCGAGGCGGTCACCGCCGCCGGACTGCAGGTTGCGGTGGTGTCCTCCAGCGCGAACACTCGTGAAGTGCTCGACGTCACCGGCTTGGACAAATTCGTCCAGCACCGCGTTGACGGGGTGACGATGCGACAGGAGCATATCGCCGGCAAGCCCGCGCCGGACTCGTTCCTGCGGGCCGCGGAACTGCTCGGCGTCACACCGCACGAAGCCGCTGTTTTCGAGGACGCCCTTGCCGGGGTGGCCGCCGGCCGAGCGGGCCACTTCGGTCGCGTCGTCGGCGTCGACCGGGTGGGCCAGGCGGATGCGTTGCGGCGCAACGGAGCTGACGTTGTCGTGAGCGACCTGGCCGACCTGTTGAACCCTGGCTCTTCTGCTCCTCGCGTGCCCACCTGATGATCACCGATGATGCCTTCCCCGTCGAGCCCTGGCGGATCCATGAGACCGCCCTCAACCTGAACCTGCTCGCCCAGACCGAATCGGTGTTCGCGCTCTCCAACGGCCACATCGGGCTGCGGGGCAACCTCGACGAGGGCGAGCCCTACGGACTGCCCGGCACCTACCTCAACTCGTTCTACGAAACCCGTCCACTCCCCTATGCGGAGGCGGGATACGGCTATCCCGAGGACGGGCAGTCGATCATCGACGTCACCAACGGCAAGGTCATCCGCCTACTGGTCGACGACGAGCCCTTCGACGTCCGCTACGGCGAACTCCTCGAGCACGAGCGCACCCTCGACATGCGTGCCGGCACGCTGACCCGGATAGCAGGGTGGAGGTCACCGGCGGGCAAGAGAGTGAATGTGCGGTCGACCCGCCTGGTGTCGTTGACGCAGCGCGGCGTGGCGGCGATCGAATACGTGGTGGAGGCGGTCGACGAGTTCACCCGCGTCACCGTGCAGTCGGAGCTCGTCGCCAACGAGGATCAACCACAGCCCTCCGCAGATCCCCGCGTGGCGGCGCTGCTGAGCAATCCGTTGCAGGCCGTTCACCGCGAGACCACCGGGCAGGGAGCGCTGCTCGTGCACCGGACCCGGGCGAGTGGACTGATGATGGCCGCGGCAATGGACCACCTCGTCGAAGTGCCGGGGCGCGTCGAGGTGGATACCGAGGCGGTGGAGGACTGGGCACGAACCACAGTCATCTGCGGCCTGCGGCCGGGCCAGCAGCTGCGGATCGTCAAGTATCTGGGCTACGGCTGGTCCAGCCTGCGATCCCGCCCCGCGCTGCGTGACCAGGTTGCCGCGGCAGTGGCCGGCGCCCGCTACACCGGATGGCAGGGGTTGCTGGACGGCCAGCGCACCTACCTCGACGACTTCTGGGACTCCGCCGACGTGGAGGTCGAGGGCGACCCCGACTGCCAACAGGCGGTGCGCTTCGGGCTCTTCCACGTGCTGCAAGCGAGTGCGCGGGCCGAACGCCGCGCAATCGCGGGCAAAGGACTCACCGGCAACGGGTATGACGGCCACGCCTTCTGGGACACTGAGGGATTCGTCCTTTCCGTGCTCACCTACACCGCTCCGCGCGCCGCCGCCGACGCACTCCGATGGCGCGCGTCGATTCTGGATCTGGCTCGGGAGCGTGCCGCCGAACTCGACCTTGCCGGCGCCGCCTTCCCGTGGCGCACCATCCGCGGTCAGGAGTGCTCGGCCTATTGGCCGGCCGGGACCGCGGCGTGGCATATCAACGCCGATATCGCGATGGCGTTCGAGAGGTACCGCATCGTCACGGGCGACGAGTCGTTGGAGGCGGAAAGCGGGCTGGCGGTGCTGGTCGAGACCGCACGGCTGTGGACCTCGCTCGGCCATCACGACCGGCACGGCGTCTGGCACCTGGACGGCGTGACCGGCCCCGACGAGTACACCGCCGTCGTCCGGGACAACTTGTTCACCAACCTGATGGCCGCGCACAACCTGCGGACGGCAGCACAGGCGTGCGAGCGCCATCCCGAGGCCGCTTACGCGATGGGCGTCGGCACCGAGGAAACCGCCGCGTGGCGCGACGCTGCTGACGACGCCCACATCCCCTTCGACCGGGAACTCGGTGTGCACCAGCAGTGCGAAGGGTTCACGACATTGCGGGAATGGAACTTCACGAAGAACACGGTGTACCCGTTGTTGCTGCACGAGCCGTATGTGCGGCTCTACCCGTCACAGGTGATCAAACAGGCCGACCTGGAGTTGGCGATGCACTGGCAGGGCCACGCGTTCACGGCCGAGCAGAAGGCGCGCAACGTCGATTACTACGAACGGCGCACCACCCGTGACTCCTCGCTGTCTGCCTGCACACAGGCTGTGATGTGCGCTGAAGTGGGACATCTCGAGCTGGCCCACGACTACACCTACGAAGCGGCCCTCATCGACCTGCGCGACCTCCAACACAACACCCGCGACGGGCTGCACATGGCATCGCTCGCGGGCGCCTGGACGGCGTTGGTGGCCGGCTTCGGCGGCTTACGCGACGACGAGGACGTCCTGGCGCTCGATCCGCAACTGCCCGACGGCATCTCCCGGCTGCGATTCCGATTGCGCTGGAGAGGATTTCGGCTCACCGCGGACATCAACCACACCGAGGTGACCTACACCCTGCGCGACGGCCCTGACGGGGACTTGGTCATCCGGCACGCGGGTGACCCGCTGCGCGTCACGACTCAAAAACCAACCAGGGTGGCCGTCCGGCGGCGAATCGCGCTGCTCCCACCGCCGTCGCAGCCTCCGGGTCGTGAGCCACTGCGACGGCAATTACGGCGAGGACGACGAACCGGTGGAGCTCGTCGAGATGCACCGATCGATGATAACGAGGACGTATGAATCGACTCCCGTCGCTGCACCCAGCAGGGGCGGCCGGGCGATGATGGCGTAATGGCCGACGAGCTGGACGACCTGTACCGGGTCAAGCCCGGGGAATTCACCGCACTGCGTACGAAGCTCGCCGCTGCCGCGAGGAAAGGCGGCGACGCGGCCGAGGCCAAACGGATCTCTGGCGCCCGCAAGCCGACGACTGCGGCCTGGGTGGTGAACAACCTGGTGGGCAGCGACGACGATGTCAGGGGGCGGCTGAGCGATCTCGGCGACCGACTGCGCGCCGCGCATTCGACGATGGACGGCCCCCGTATCCGGGAGCTTTCGGCCGAGCAACGCAGGCTGATCGATGAACTCGAACAGGCCGCGTTCGACGCTGCCGGCCAGACCGATCCCTCAGCCGCTCTGCGAGAGGACGTCACCAGCACCTTGCAGGCCGCGATTGCCGACCCCGAGGTCAGGTCGCGGCTGGGCAGGCTGGTCCGGGCCGAGCAGTGGTCCGGCTTCGGGGACTTCGGCGATGCGACCCCGGTTTTGACCGCCTCCCGGAGCGGCAAGACGAAGTCGCCGCCACCGCAGCCGCAGAAGGCGTCCGCCGAGATCGAACAGCGTGACGAAGCTGCTGAAGCCGCCCGCCGGCGCCGAGCGGAAGCAAGCGCTGCGCTGACGGCCGCGGAGCATTCCCGAGCCGAAGCCGATGATGCGGTGTCCGAGCGGAAGACCGACCTGGCCACCGCTCGTCTGCGTGTCGACGCCGCGCGTAGTCGACTGGAGGAGGCCGAACACCAACTGGAAGCCGCCGAGTCGGACTACGACGCGGCCAGGCAGGCGAGCCACGGCGCCGCAGAACGGGTGCGGGAAGCCGGAGCGCAGCTGACAGCGGCG
>JAODNL010000384.1 GCA_025465405.1 Pseudonocardiales bacterium
TCTCCGGGGTGCACGACCCGGCTCAACGCCCGCACCTGCGAATACGACACCCGCCCCGCCGTCATCGCCGCCGCCAACGCCGGGAACCCCGCCAGGGCGCGGGCGACCCGGACCTGTTCCAGCGCGGTGCGCCGCGACAGCCCGCAGGTGTGCGACAACCACCGCGCCGTCGAGGCCAACCCCCACCCGGCGTAACCCTCCCGGGCGTCGAACTCCGCGATCAGCAGCAGCCACCGACCCGTCGCCGCCGCCAACCGACCGGCCAGCCCGACGATCCGCGACCCCAACTCATCCACCGACAGTCCGTCATCCGCAGCCCTCGACGGCACCGGCACCAACACCGGCACACCAGCAGAAACCGTTGCCGCACAAGCCGAATCCGCAAGCGTCATACCGGAGACGCTAACGCCCACCCACGACAATTCCGGACCAGTCCAGAAGCCATTTGCGCGACGAGCCGTGCAGTCGCCAGGTGGCGCATTGGCCCCCGCGCTCACAAACGCATACCTGTCGTATGCGTTCCGGCCTATTGCGCCGCTGGAGTCGCCGCAACGAGACGTACGCCCTGACCTCGCTGAAAGACGAAGGACGCGCGTGCAGTCGTGCCGGAACCTCGCCGTCATCCGGTCCTTCTCCACCCACGGGCCAACGTGCTATTCACCGTTCACAGTTCGCTGAGTGTCCGCGTTGTGTCGTAACCTTCGGGCAGCGGGGCACCGGACCACTGGGAGGGATCTATGCCTGCGCCAACACCCACACCTGCGCCGTCTCCGAGTGCTCCAACGGTCGACGTAGGGACGATCTGGCGTTCGGCTTGGCACGGGCTTTGGCTTGGTGTCACTGCATCGGCGTGGAGCGTGGTCCTATTCGGCGTTGCAGGCGTCGGCGTGCTGCTGTCGATCTACCGCGCGATTCGCTGGCTTCCGCTGACTGCCGCGGGGCGCGATCCAGTGCGACGATTCGGCGGCGCGCACCGCAGGTTGATCCTTCTGTGGGCCGGCAACCGCTGCGAGCATCGCGGCTGGATCGGTGGTCGGTGCCGGGCAAACAGCAACCTGCACGTCGACCATGTTCACCCGCACAGTCGCGGCGGCTCTACCTCTGTGGCTAACTCGCAAGTCCTATGCCGCCGGCACAACAAGGAAAAGGCGGCTCGCATCCCGTTCAGCTGGGAACTACGCCGTCTGGAGCGACACCGTCGCTCCTACTTTCCGGCCGGTACCAGCGGCGCGGTGATTCGACGGGAGCGAAGCTGAGCACGGCGAAATCCGCAGCTTACGTTGCGCAGCAGTAGGTAGGGCGATGACAGTCAGGCGTTCCAGGCAACGAAGATCACCGAGTACTACCGTTCGGGCGTCCTAGTTCGCCGGGAGGGGTGCAGGTCCAGTGAATATCGAGGCGCACTACCTCGCCCGCGATATGAGGCGTCGGTGCGTGCCCCGAACCGGCGACCAAGGCGTGGGGACGTTCTTCGGCAACAAGGCCTGGCGGATACACCTGGGATCAGGTTCGCCGAGTTTCGTTTGTTGATCTTGTGCGTACGAAGGCGTCTATCGGAGCCGTGGCGCTCGTAGGAACGAGGGGTTACCCGTGAAACGACGAGGCGCGGCCCCTGCACAGAAATGTGCAAGGGCCGCGCTCGGATGGCCCGTGTTGCCCCCGCGAACGGGCCGACGATCTACCGCGCTCATAACCTCCCGGCTTCCCCCGATGCCTGCGGTGTTGAGCCTCGTGCGTCCCCCGACAGGACATATCTTGCACGGAAGTTAATTCCGTGTCAAGTACCAGTCAATGCGTGTCTTGCCCAGGTCCAACGGAGGGGCCGACCTCATTCGTCGGGACGTGGCCCGAGCAGATCCCATCGATTCCCGGCGATGTCTCGAA
Organism: Pseudonocardiales bacterium; assembly: GCA_025465405.1. Lineage (GTDB taxonomy): Bacteria > Actinomycetota > Actinomycetes > Mycobacteriales > Jatrophihabitantaceae > RYN-117. The sequence continues at coordinate 1,885 of JAODNL010000384.1, forward strand.
ACACGGCCACCCGCCCGTACGGCTCCACACGCGGCTCGGTCACGAACTCGACCCCTAGCGAGACCATCCGCTGGTACTGGGTATCGAAGTCCTCGGCTCGAAGGAAGAAGCCGACCCGGCCGGCGAACTGACGTCCAACCGTCTCGGTCTGAGTCGGCCCATCCGCCTGTGCCAGCAGAATGCCTGTCGTCGCCCCTGGCGGTCGTACCACTACCCAGCGCTTCGGGCGACCGTCGTTGGTCAGTGACGGCGAGTCCTCGACGAGGTCGAAGCCGAGTGTTCGAACGAAGAACTCGATCGCGTCGTCATAGTCCGCAACCACCAGCGCGACCAGCTCGAGATGCACCGGAGCAGGCTAGCCCGCGCGGGCTACCCGAGCGATCCGCCGACGGGCTGCGGGACGCGTTGTGCGCCCGTGGGGCGTCTGCGCCGGGCGGGCACGGTGTCGGCGGCGTCCTCGTCGGAGATTCGCACCGCGGCGAAGATGGCGAGTGCGCACACTGCCGCTGCAACCAGGAAGGCAGCGCGGTATGAGCTGGTGTTGGCGACGGAGTGCCCGGATACGCGGTGGGTCGCGCCGACGGCCACGATCACGGAGGTGAACACGGCGACGCCCACGGCGCCGCCGAGCTGTCGGAATGCGTTGAACATCGTGGACGCGCGGCCGGTGTCGGCGGCCGAGATGGTCGCGAACGCGGTGGCCTGGGTGGGCACGAACACCTGAGCGATCGACAACCCCAGCGCGAACATCAGGGCGCGGGCCCACCACAGACTCGAGCCGTTGCCGAGCAAGGCGAGCAGGCCGATCGAGATCGCCGTGCAGCTCAGTCCGAGCGTGATGTGCTTGCGCGGTTTGAGGATCGGATACAGCACCCGGCTGGCGAGCTGGGCGCCGAGCATCACGCCGACGGCTTCGGGAAAGGTGCTCAACCCGGAGGCGAGTGGGCTCAGGCCGCGGCCGTTCTGGTAGTACAGCGAGACCACGTACAGCGTGCCGAGAAAGGCCATCGAGGTCAGCACGACCACGCCATTGGATGCGCGGAACAGCCGGTTGGTCAACAGCCGAAGATCCACCATCGGCGCAACGGTGCGCAGTTCCACCACGATGGTGGCGGCGAGCAGCACCAGACCGACTGTGATCGCTGCGAGCACCTTTCCGGTGCGCCAGCCCAGGTTCGGGCCCTCGGAGACTCCGTACATCACCAGCGCGAGCCCGATGCCGGACAGCAGGAATCCGGGTAGATCGAAGCGCGCGGATTTCGGCGGGTCGTCGCGCTGGAGATAGATCACTCCGAACACCAGCGCCGCCGCGCCGATCGGGACGTTGACGTAGAACACCCACCGCCACGACAGATCCGTCACCAGCAGTCCGCCGAGGACCGGGCCCAACGCCGGAGCCAGCGTGGTCGGCACGGTCAGGATCGCGGAGGCTCGGATGCGCTCCGACGGCGGGAATGCACGGAACAGCATGGCCATCCCGACCGGGGTGAGCATCCCGCCGCCCACGCCCTGTAACACCCGGAAGGCAACGAGTTCACTGAGTGACGACGCGAGCCCGCACAGCGCCGAGGCGGTGGTGAAGATGACGATCGCGGTCAGCATCACCCGCTTGCTGCCGAACCGGTCGCCGAGCCAACCGGAGGCCGGAATAAACACCGCCAGGCTCACCAGGAACGCGATCGAGATGCTGTCGACCGATGTCGGGCTGACCCGAAAGTCGCGGCCGATGGTCGGTAGCGCGACGTTGACGATCGTGACGTCCATGATGCTCATGAACATGGCGGCGACGAAGACGACGCTCACCGCTACCTTCTGGCTGATCCTGAACCGCACCCGAACTCCCGCTGCCGACTGACAATCAGCATATAGTGAGGAACCTCAGCAACTGCGCTGAGGTCGGGAGGCGCCGGATGAAGCCGGACACAGGGAATGACGTAGTCGACGCGATCCTGCACGCGGCACATCGCATCAGGAGGACGACCGATGCCGACCTGCGCTCGGTCGGTCTATCACTGCCGAGCTACAAGGTGCTGCGCGCCCTCGCCGAGAACAGTCAGTCGATGGGGGCGATCAGCGAGGTCCTGCACGTGTCGCCTCGGACCGTTACCGACCTCGTCGACACGCTGGAGGATCGGGACCTGGTGGTGCGCTGCGAACATCCCTCCGACGGCCGCGTTACCCTGCTGCGCCTCACCCGCAAGGGCACCGCAACTCTGGCTCAGGCGCGAAAATTGGCCGAGCAGAGTCACACCCGGGCCGTCAGCGCGCTGAGTGCGACTGAGCAGCGCACGATGCGGCAGCTGCTCGAACGGGTCAGCGTCCCCCTGCCGGGACCGGTGCCTAGCCAGGTGTAGCCGACGCGGCCGGAACGATCCGGCCGCGCACCTCGGCCAGCCCGATCGGGCCGTGGGGGCCCGGAGCCGCAGCGGTGATCACGACCTCGTCGCCGTCGTGCAGGAAGGCCCGTGTGGTGCCGTCCAGGAGGGTGATCGGCGCAGTGCCGTTCCAGGTGAGTTCGAGCAGGCAGCCGCGCTGGTCTGGCTGCGATCCGCTGACAGTGCCCGAGGCAAAGACGTCGCCCGCCCGCAGATGTGCGCCGTTGACCGTCATGTGCGCGAGCAGCTGAGCCGGCGTCCAGTACATCGCGGTGAACGGCGGCCGTGAGATCACGGTGCCGTTCAGCCGGACTTCCACCTGGATGTCGAGCGCAGCCGGCGTGGCCGTGTCGTCAAGGTAGGGCAGCGGCTCCGGGTTGCGAGGCGGCGGCGCAACCCAGGCCCGGCTGAGCGCATCCAGCGGCGTGATCCACCCGGCGATCGACGTCGCGAACGACTTGCCGAGAAACGGTCCGAGTGGCACGTACTCCCATGCCTGGATGTCGCGGGCCGACCAGTCATTGAGCAGGCACACCCCGTAGACGTGATCGGTGAATGCGCCGACTGGCACGGCCTGACCTGGCGCGGAACCCGTTCCGACGACGAACGCCAGCTCCGCCTCGAGGTCCAAGCGTTCCGACGGTCCGAATCGGATCGCGCCGTCCGGATCGCGCGCCTGCCCGTGTGGTCGACGTACCTCAGTGCCCGAGACGACGACGGTGCCGGCGCGGCCGTGATAGCCGACCGGCAGGTGTTTCCAGTTCGGCGTGAGCGGGTTGCCGTCAGGCCGGAAAATTCGTCCCACGTTCGTGGCATGGTGCTCGGATGCGTAGAAGTCGACGTAATCGGCAACGCTGAAGCCCAGCACCGCGGTGGTCTCGTCGAGCCGAACGAGTCGCGGCTCGACCTCGCCGCGGTGTGCTTCGTCAGTCAGCCATGCGGTGACGAGCGAGCGGACACCGCGCCAGGCGAGCGGTCCCGCGGCGAGAAACGGATCCAGCGTCTCCCCGGAAAAGAGACGTGCGTAGTCGCCGGCGCCAGAAAGGTCGAGGGCGTATCCACCGATGCGGACAGCCGCAAATCGTCCGCGATCTCCGTGCGTGACGACGCCGATCGGTAGGTGATCGACGCCGAACGGGTCGTCGTCGGCGATGTCGAGCCAGGTCGTCACGAAGCGCGCACTAGACCGACGTCGGCGCGTGGCGAGTCCGTCGCGACGCTGCTCACGACGCCGGTCCGCGGCCGGACCAGGTCCAGGCATACGCGCCGTCGTCACTCGCACGGCCACCCTCGCCGAGGCGCAGCGGCCGGAACGTGTCGACCATGACGGCTAGCTCGTCGAAGAACTCGGCCCCGATCGAGCGTTCATATGCGCCGGGCTGCGGCCCGTGCGAGTGGCCGCCGGGATGCAGCGAGATCGAGCCTTGCCCGATGCCCGAACCCTTGCGAGCCTCGTAGTCGCCACCGCAGTAGAACATCACCTCGTCGGAGTCGACGTTCGAGTGGTAGTACGGCACCGGGATGGACAGCGGGTGGTAATCGACCTTGCGCGGAACGAAGTTGCAGATCACGAAGTTGTTTGCCTCGAAGACCTGATGCGCCGGCGGCGGCTGGTGCACGCGACCGGTGATCGGCTCGAAGTCGCTGACGTTGAACGTGTAGGGGTACAGGCAGCCGTCCCACCCGACCACGTCGAACGGGTGGTGTGGGCTGACGTGCACGGTGCCGGCGATCCCGGCGGGACCGCTGCCGCGATGCTTGATGTAGACCTCGACGTCCCTACCGTCGGCGAGGGCGGGGCCGTCCGGACCGTGCAGATCCCGCTCGCAGTACGGCGCGTGTTCGAGCAGCTGTCCGAACTTCGACAGGTAGCGGCGGGCCGGGGTGATATGGCTGTTCGCCTCGATGCAGTAGGCGCGAAGCGGCTCGTCGCCGGAGGGCACCCAGCGGTGTGTGGTGGAGCGGGGGATCAGCACGTAGTCGCCCGGTCGTGCGGTCAACGTGCCGAAGACGGTCTCTACGGTGGCACTGCCCGATTCGACATACACGCACTCGTCGCCGATCGCGTTGCGGTACAGCGGGGATGTCGCCGCCCCGACCACGTAGGAGATGCGGACGTCGTCGTTGCCGAGCACCAGCCGCCGGCCGGTCACGATGTCGGTCGTCGGCGCCTCGACGTCCTTGAACAGCTCGGGGAGCTTCAGATGTCGTGGCAGAAGCGGCTCGTTCGCAACCGTCGCCTGATCCGGCAAGATCCACGGCCGGGCATCGACCAGCGCTGACGGGATCTCGCGGTGGTAGAGCAGGGACGAGTCCGACGAGAAGCCCTCCTCGCCCGTCAATTCCTCGTAGTACAGCCCGCCGTCCGGAGTCCGGTGTTGCGTGTGCCGCTTCGGTGGAACGCTGCCCTGCTGTCGGTAGTACGCCATCGCTGAGTCCTTCGTCGGTGGAAACCGTCTGTGCCGCCCAGATCGATTGCCGTCAGAAGTTGCCGCGCAGCGCTTGCTCGCGCTCGATCGCTTCGAACAGCGCCTTGAAGTTTCCCTTCCCGAAGCCCAGCGAACCATGCCGCTCGATGAATTCGAAGAATACGGTCGGCCGATCGCCAATGGGCTTCGTGAAGATTTGCAGCAGGTAGCCGTCGTCGTCACGGTCCACGAGGATTCCGCGTCGCTGCAGTTCCACGATCGGCGCCCGAACCTCACCGATGCGCGCCCGCAGCGCCGGGTCCTCGTAGTAGGCGGTGG
>JAODNL010000406.1 GCA_025465405.1 Pseudonocardiales bacterium
CATGCCCTCCGATCGTCAGCGCGAAGGCCTCATGCTGACGCTCACGGTGCGCGAGAACGCGGCCGTCTCCGCCCTCGCCAAGTTCCGTCGCTGGTTCCTGATGAATCGCAAGCGTGAACTCGGCCGCGTGGGCGACACGCTCCAATCGCTCGCGGTGAAGGCGAGATCCATGGACGCCCCGGTGGCGTCGCTGAGCGGCGGCAACCAGCAGAAGGTTGTCATGGCTCGGGCGCTGTTGTCCGAGCCTGCCCTGCTGGTTGCGGACGAGCCGACGCAGGGCGTCGACGTCGGTGCGCGGGCGCAGATCTACAAGATCCTGAGGCAGGTCTCCGAATCCGGCATCCCGGTCGTCGTGAACTCGTCGGACGCCAAGGAACTCGAGGGGTTGTGCGACCAGGTTCTCGTGATGTCACGCGGGCACGTTGTCGAGGTACTGCGCGGTGACGACGTTACCGAGGAGCGAATCGTCAACGCGGCGGTCACGTCCACCAAGCGTGCTGTCGAGGCGGACAACATCGCGCTCAAGGAACGGACCTCGTCGAGGCTGGGCCGGTTTCTGACGGGTGACTACGCCCCCTCGGTCCTACTGCTTGCGGTGATCTTCGCGCTCGGCGGCTACGTGTACGGGCGAAACCCGCTGTACACGTCCAGCTACAACATCTCGGCGATACTCGCGCTCGTGAGCGCGCTCGGATTCATCGCGCTCGGGCAGACCATCGCGCTGCTCACCGGCGGGATCGACCTGTCCGTCGGACCGCTCGCCGGGTTCCTCGTCGTCGTGGCGTCGTTCTTCATCAACGACGGCAAGTCGGCGGCAATGATCATTCTCGGCTTCTTCCTGATGATCGTGCTTGCGGCGGTGACGGGCCTGGTGAACGGAACGTTGATCAGGTACGTCAAATTCACCGCGATCGCCGCGACGCTGACGGTCTACATCGCACTACAGGGGTTCAGCCACCTGCTTCGCAGCCTTCCGGACGGATACGTCAATACCTCCGTCTCGAACGCCATCACGAGAAAGGTCGGCGCGGTGCCGATCGCCTTTATCGTGCTGGTGATCGTCACGCTGTTGCTCGAGTACGCGCTGCGTCGTCGACGGTGGGGGTGGGAACTCCGGGCGACCGGCTCCGACGAGGAGTCCGCTCGCGAAGTCGGCGTCAAGATCAATAAAACCGTCATCCTCGCCTACATCGCAACCTCGATGCTGACGGCGCTGGGGGCCGTGATGCTGTTGGCGCAGATCGGGGTCGGCGACCCGGCGCAGGGCGTCAGCTACACGTTGACCAGCATCACCGCGGTCGTGCTGGGCGGGACGAGCCTGCTCGGCGGACGCGGCACGTTCATAGGCACGCTAATTGGATCGGTGCTGCTGATTCAGGTATTGAACGCCACGACGTTCCTCGGTCTCTCGTCGATGTGGCAGTACTTCTTCCAAGGTCTGCTCATCCTTGCGGCGGCCATCTTGTACTCGTTGGCCCGCGCGCGACGCCGTGACGCGCCGGCCTGATCACCACCTGCTGGGCCGACCAGGGGGACCCGCAGGAGGACCCGCCCGTGCGGCCTAGGGGCGCAGCGGTCCCTCGCCGGCGCCGTGCGTCGTGATCGCGCCGGCGACGACGTCCAGGTCGTCGGGAGTCAATCGCAGGGACGCGGCGGCGAGCCACCCGTCGACCTGCCGCGGACTGCGGGCGCCGACGATCGCGCCCGTCACCCCCTGGAACGCGAGGGTCCACGCCACGGCAGCGGCCGGCTGACTGACGCCGTGCCGCTCGGCCACCACCCGCAGCGCGTCGGCGACTGCGAGGTTCGCGTCGAGCTGCGTCGTGAAGTCCGGGCTCCGTCCACGCCAGTCGTCCTGCGGCAGGGAGGCGACCCGCTCGCGGGAGAAGGCCCCGGTGAGCAGGCCGGACATCATCGGGCTGTAGACGATCACACCGGTGTCGTGCGCCACGGTCCAGGGGAGCAGGTCGGCGGTCTCGCGGTGGATCGCGGAGAACGGCGGCTGCAGGCTGTCGACGTGCCCGATCTGCTCGGCGACCTCGAGCTGCCGGGCGTCGTGATTGGACAGCCCCACGGCCCGCACCTTGCCCTCGGCCCTGAGGTCCACGAGTGTCTGCCAGTAGTCCTCGAGCGCCGTGCCGTCCGCCGCGGGCCAGTGCATCTGATACAGGTCGATCTGCTCGACTTGCAGCCTGCGCAGCGAGGCCTCGAGCTCCCGTCGGATAGATGCCGGATCGCCGACGCGTCGCGGCTCGACGGAACGGTTCGACTCGTCCCAGACCAGGCCGCACTTGGTGAACACATAGGGCCGGTCGGCAGCGGGGATGCCGTGCAGTGCACGCGCCACCACCTCCTCGGAGTGTCCGAGGCCGTACACGGCGGCCGTGTCGATCCAGTTCACGCCGACTTCGACCGAGTGCCGGATCGCCGCGATCGCTTCGTCATCGTCCTGGGGTCCCCAGGCGAATGCCCAGTCGCCTCCGCCGACCGCCCACGCGCCGAAGCCGACGCGGGTGATCGACATGTCGGTGCTCCCGAGCGGGGAGGTGGCCAGCTGCGTTGTCGGTACAGAGCTCATGACTCGACTGTGCGCCGGATGCGTTCATGCTGTCCAACGAAAAGAACTAATGGCAGCAATGCACAGTAGTGATGAGTGGCGGGCTCACCGTGTAGTGCGTCGCGAGCCGCCCGATGCCGGATAGGCCGCGGTGACGAGGTCGATCAGCGCGCGCGTCGCCGCCGAGGGGGTGCGCTCGTCAGCTGTCACCAACGACACCGTGAACTCGGGACTGGGCCGTACGCGACGCAGCACCAGCCGGCGTGCGTCACGGACGGTGGACGGGGCGAGGAACGCGAAGCCGAAGCCGGCCCGCACCAGTTCGGACACGGTCGGCACGTCGGCCACCTCGACGGCGATTTCGCGTCGCAGGCCGGCGTCCAGGAACAGTCGGTCGGCACTGAGCCGGGTTCCCCATCCGGCGGGGAAATCGACGAAACGCTCACCCTCGAGCTCGGCAAGACCGATCCGGCGCCGCTTGGCGAAGGGATGGTCCGGCGGGCAGGCAAGCATCATCTCCTCCGTTGCCAGCGGGCGGACCGACAGCGCGGGCGGATATCCGGTCGGGAGGGCCGCGAACGCGAGGTCCAGCCGACCGTCGGCGACATCACGCGCGAGGTCGACGGATCCGCCGGCCGCGGCGCTGGGCACCAGTCGGACCTGTGGCCGCTCGCGGTGGTACCTGGTGAGCAGCGCGGCGAGGTCGATCAGTGCCAGCGAGTGCATGATGCCGATGCGGACGGTGCCGCGCAGACCGCTGTGCACACCCGCGACGGCGTCGCGAGCACCGTCGGCCGCCTCGAGGGTGCGGCGCGCCTCCGCGACCAATGCCTCGCCGGCGTCGGTGAGCTCCACGCGATGGGTCGTGCGGTCGAACAGCCGGACGCCCAGTTCGCGCTCCAACGACCGGATCGACACCGACAGCGCGGACTGCACCAGGTGTATCCGAGCTGCGGCGCGGGTGAAGCTGTGCTCCTCGGCGACCGCGAGGAAATGCTCGAGATGGCGCAGCTCCATGTCATGCCCCGAATCGATGACCGTGATCAAACGTCTTCGTTGGACAGCATAAGTGCTGCGCGACCACTTCTCGACGATCCTGATCACGGTCGGGTATGCGGTACGCCGTCGTCGTGACCTGCCGGCGCGCCGTGCTCGCCGAGTTGACCCGCGACGACCAGCACGTGGCGGCTTCGATCTAGGGTCGTCATCGTGACCGATGACCTCCGTACCGCCGCTGACCTGATCGTCGAGTGTCTCGAGAACGAGGGCGTCACGCACGTGTTCGGCATCCCTGGCGAGGAGAACATCCGGCTCGTCGAGGCGATTTCTCGCTCGTCCATCCAGTACGTGCTCACCCGACACGAGCAGGGCGCGTCGTTCATGGCCGAGACCTACGGGCGACTCACGGGCAAGGCCGGGGTCTGCTCGGCCACACTGGGGCCCGGCGCGATCAACCTGCTCCTCGGCACCGTGGACGCCACGACGAACTCGACGCCGCTGATTGCCCTGTCGGCCCAGGTCGGCATGAACCGCAGCTTCAAAGAGTCGCATCAGGGCGTGGATCTGGTGTCGATGTTCGCGCCGGTGACGAAATGGTCCGAACTGGTCGCGACACCGGGCGCGGCTCCGGAGATGATCCGCAAAGCATTCAAGTTGGCTCAGACCGAACGCCCTGGCGCGGTGTACCTGGCGGTCCCCGAAGACGTCGAAGAAGCACAGGTGGATGCGGACCTCAGGCCGTTGCGCGTGAACGTGCCGCGCCCGGACGAAGCGTCCCCAGACCAGGTCACACGAGCTGCAAGCATCCTGCTCGATGCCGGCAACCCGGTGGTGCTCGCCGGTCACGGCGCCACCCGCGCCGGCGCCGGTGCCGCCCTGCGCCGCTTCGCCGAGTCTCTGGCAATACCGGTCGCGACGACGTTTCACGGCAAGGGCGTGTTCGACGACGAACACCCGCTGGCATTGGGCGCGGTCGGGTTCATGCGTCACGACTACGTGAACTTCGGCTTCGATCAAGCCGACGTCATCGTCGCGGTCGGGTACGAGCTCCAGGAGTTCGATCCGATCCGGATCAACCCGCGAGGCGACAAGCAGATCATCCACATCCACCGCTTTCCCGCTGAGGTCGACGCCCACTACGACGTCGCCGTCGGCCTGCACTCCGACATCTCGCGCAGCCTGGACGCTCTCGCAGCGGCGGTCGGCTCCCGCCCCGAGTCGCGCGCCGGTGGCCAAGGAATCCGGGCTCTGCTGGCCGACGAACTGGCCCGGGGCCGCGCCGACGACCGGTTCCCGCTCGCGCCGGCACGGATCGTCGCCGATACGCGTGACGCTCTTGGTCGCGACGACATCGTGCTCGTCGACACCGGCGCGCTGAAGATGTGGATGGCTCGCCTGTACCCGACGTACGAACCGAATACCTGCCTGATCTCCAACGGGCTTTCCACCATGGCGTGGACGGTGCCGGGTGCGATCGGGGCCAAGATTGCCAGGCCCGGCGCGAAGGTGCTCGTGGCCACGGGCGACGGCGCGTTCCTGATGAACTCGCAAGAGATCGAGACAGCGCTGCGCCTGAACCTGCCCATGGTCATCCTGATCTGGGTGGACAACGCCTACGGGCTGATCAGTTGGAAGATGGACCTGGAAATCGGCCGCAACGTCGACACCGCGTTCGGCAATCCTGACTTCGTCGCCTACGCCGAGAGCTTCGGCGCAACCGGTCATGCCATCAGCTCCGCGGAGGAGTTGCTGCCGACCCTGCGCAGCGCCCTTGCCGCCGACACGGTCTCTGTCATCGCCTGCCCGGTCGACTACTCAGCCAACCTCGAGCTCATCCAGAATCTCGGTGACTTGGACGAATTCGCGTCCTAGGAGTGCTGAGGACGGATTCGCGCGCTGCTGTCAGGTCTCGGGATCGGCTCGGTCGGCGGAATCGGCGAGCGCCAACTGCCAGAGATAGTCGTTGTAGCTTCCGTGCATGGGATCGCCACCGCTGCGGGCCGGGCGTGTCGCGCTCTGCGGCATCACGTAACCGCGGTAGACGACCGGCGCGCCATCGGGTTGATCGGGCGGAGCGACGAGATCAGCCGGGCCGACATGGGCCACGCCGGTCTGGCCGGCCCGCACGACCAGCTGGCCACCGGTGGTCGGGGCCGCGGTTGCGCCGCCCCGCCACGCATCACGTATCACTTTCACCCAGAACAGCACCACGAAGGCACTGAAGACCCACCATTGCAGCGCATACCCGAAGTTCTGCAGGTTGAAATGCTTGGAGTTCGATACCCGCAACTGCCAGCTTCCGAGCAGCACCATCGCAACCGCGGCGGCCCAGACGAACAGCGTGAGCCCGACCCAGCCGGGAGTCACGAACATCTTCACTGCTCGCCGCACCTACAAGACGCTACCCCCGCGAGAATCTAGGCGTCGCCGTCACCCGCGGTGTCACAGCTGGTCCGGGCGCAAGCGATTCCTTTTCGGTGTGGTCTCGGTCTATACAGACACCACGATCCACGTCACGAGGAGCCTGCGATGTCT
>JAODNL010000443.1 GCA_025465405.1 Pseudonocardiales bacterium
TCCGCCGCGCCAGTACGGACCCGACGTTCACCGGGTACGGCCTGGGCACCGGCGACGACCCGGTCTTCCCCGGCATGTACGAGGCATCCGCGCTGATCGCGGGCGGGTCGGCGCTTGCGGCGCGGCAGGTGTGGGACGGCCACAGCGAGCATGCGGTGAACATCGCCGGCGGGTTGCACCACGCGATGCGCGGCTACGCGTCCGGCTTCTGCGTCTTCAACGACGTCGTGGTCGCGATCCGCACGTTGCTGGCCGCCGGCGCCCGCAAGATCGCATACGTCGACATCGACGTCCACCACGGCGACGGCGTCCAGGCGGCGTTCTATGACGACCCGCGGGTGCTGACGATCAGCCTGCATCAGGACCCGCGCACGCTGTTTCCCGGCACTGGCCTGCCGACGGAGATCGGCCAGGGTGCCGCGGAAGGCACGTCGGTCAACGTGGCACTGCCGCCGGGCACGGGGGACGAGGGCTGGCTGCGCGCGTTCGGCGCGGTCGTGCCAGGAGCGGTGCGGGCCTTCGGTGCGGACGTGCTCGTCACCCAGTGCGGCTGCGACACCCACCACGAGGATCCGCTGGCCAATCTGGAGCTGTCCGTGGACGGCCAGCGCACCGCGATCGCCGCGCTGCACGCGCTGGCCCACGAGGCCACGAGCGGCCGGTGGGTGGCCTTCGGTGGCGGCGGCTACGGGCTCATTCGCTGCGTGCCACGCACGTGGACCCATCTGCTGGCCGAGGCCGCCGGCGATCCGATCGCTGCGGACACCCTCGTCCCGTCGGCGTGGACGGAGCACCTGCGCCGTCGCGGTGTGCAGGGGGAGCTGCCGCGAACGATGGGCGAGGATCGCGTCATCAGTGTCGTGCCGTGGGCGCCGGGCGGCGACAGCTGGCTGGATCGCGCGATCGGCGCCACGCGCCACGCCGCCTTCCCGCTGCTCGGCTTGGACCCGGACGACCCGCGTGACTGACGTAGTCGACGTGGTCCCGGAGCCGCCGCCGCACTGGGAGGCCGACGTCGTCGTCGCGGATGGCGGGACCGTGCACCTGCGTCCGATCTGCCCGGCCGACGCCGACCGCCTCGTGGCCTTCCACGCCGGGCTGTCGTCACGCACCCGGTACCTGCGGTACTTCTCGGCCTATCCCCGCATCCCCGAGCGGGATCTGTATCGCTTCACCCACGTCGACCACCACGACCGGGTTGCCCTCATCGCCGAGCTCGGCGGCGAGATCATCGCGGTCGGCAGATACGAGCGCACGCCGGGCACCGACGAGGCGGAGGTCGCCTTCGTCGTCGCCGACGCCCACCAGGGCCGGGGCATCGGGTCGGTCCTGCTCGAGCACCTGGCCGCGGCCGGGCGGGAGCGCGGCCTCAAGCGCTTCCACGCGGTCGTGCTCGCGGAGAACACCGGGATGATCCGGGTCTTCCGCGACGCGGGTTACGAAACGACCCGGCATCTCGAATACGGCGAGGTCACCCTCGAGTTCGCGATCGACGAGACGGCGCTGACCGAGGCGGTGATGCGCGAGCGTGAGCAGCGAGCCGAGGCCCGCTCGATCCAGCGGCTGCTGTTCCCGACGTCGGTCGCCGTGGTGGGGGCGAGCAACGACCAGGGCAAGATCGGCAACGCGGTCTTCGGCAACCTGCTGCGGATGGGCTTCGACGGGCCGCTGTTCCCGGTCAACCCGGATGCCCGCCACGTGGGCGGCGTGCGCGCGTACCCGTCCGTGCTCGACGTCCCGGACGACGTCGATCTGGTGGTGATCGCGGTGCCGGCCGCATCTGTCCCGGGAGTCGTCGGTCAGTGCGCCGCGCGTGGCGTCCGCGGGCTGGTCGTCATCTCGGGAGGCTTCGGCGAGCGTGGCAACGACGTCGAGCGCCGGCTGGGTCAGGAGGCGCAGCGGGCGCTCGTCGCCGAGGCCCGCGCCCAGGGAATGCGCGTCGTCGGGCCCAACTGCCTCGGGGTCGTCAACACCGATCCCGGCGTCCGGTTGAACGCGTCACTCGCGCCGCTGCCGCCGCTCGCCGGCCGGGCCGGGTTCTTCTGCCAGTCCGGGGCGCTCGGCGTAGCGGTGCTGGGCGAGGCCGCCCGGCGCGGCCTGGGCGTCTCGACGTTCGTCTCTGCGGGCAACCGAGCCGACGTCTCCGGCAACGACCTGCTGCAGTACTGGGAGACCGACGACGCCACCGACATCGCGCTGCTGTACCTCGAGAGCTTCGGCAATCCGCGCAAGTTCGCGCGCCTGGCCCGGCGGCTCGGGCGCAGCAAGCCCATCGTGGCCGTGAAGAGCGGCGCCGGCTCGGTGGTGCCGGGGTTGGCGCAGACATCCGTCGAGGTGCCGGACACCAGCGTGCAGGCGCTGTTCGAGGCGTCCGGAGTCATCCGCGTGGACACCCTCGGCGACCTGTTCGACGTGGCGCTGCTGCTGACCTCGCAACCACTGCCGCCCGGTGATCGGGTCGCTGTGGTCGGCAACTCGACGGCGCTCGGCGTGCTGGTGACGAACGCGTGCGCGGCCGAGGGGCTGCGGCTCGCACGCCTCGACGACGTCGGCGTGGACGAGTCGGCCGGCGTGTTCCGCGCAGCTCTCACAGCAGCCGTGCAGGACGCCGAGGTCGACGCCGTGGTCGTCGTGTTCGTGCCGCCGCTGCAGCAGACGTCCGGCGAGGACGTCGCAGCCGAGCTGCGGGCCGTCGCCGCGTCTAGCGCCAAGCCGGTGTTGTCGACGTTCCTCGGCTTCGACGGCGTGCCGGGTGCGCTCGCCGGGGTGGGAGCGTCGTCGCCGGCGCGCGGATCGGTGCCGTCGTACCCGTCGCCGGAGCGGGCGGTGCGCGCGCTCGCCCGCGCGGTGCGGTACGCGTCGTGGCGGCGCCGGCCCCCGAGCACGGTGCCGCAGCTGGAGCGGCTGGACGTGACCGCGGCCCGGGCGGTGGTCACGTCGGCACTGGCCGACTCTGCGCTGGCCGAGCAACCAGGAGGCCCGGTGCTCGACGCCGATCGCACGACGGCGCTGCTCGTCGCCGTCGGCATCCCGGCGCCGCAGCCGACCCGGGTGCACGGCGTGGAGGTACTGATGTCGGTGCACGACGACCAGTCGTTCGGCGCGCTGGTGTCCTTCGGAGTCGGCGGCGTGGCCACCGACCTGCTCGGTGACCGCGCGTACGCCGCCGTGCCGCTGACCACGGCCGACGCGGCGGAACTGATCGCCGCGCCGCGCGCCGCCCCGCTGCTCACCGGGTACGGGGGCGCCCCGCACGCCGACACCGCTGCCCTTGCCGACGTCGCGCTGCGCCTGTCCACGCTGGGTGAGGCACTGCCGGAGGTCGTCGAATGCCGGCTGACCGCGGTCGCCGCTGCCCGCGGCGTGCACGTGACGAGCGCGCTCGTGCGGGTGGCGCCGCCGACGGCGCGTGGCGACACCGGCCCGCGGCGGCTGCGTGGCCTGTGAGTGGCTATGAGTGGCTGGGAGCGGCTATGAGTGGCTGGGAGCGGCTACGAGTGCAGCGGTGAGCCGGTGACCTTGCCGCTCGGGGCGACGCTCTGCGCGCTCGGCTGACCTGCGTGCCGAACCGCATCGAGGTAGGCCGCCAGGTTCGCCGGTGGCGTCCAGCCATAGCGGATCGCCGTGCCGTTGGTGACCCGCTGGTTGCAGGGGGTCGGCGCGACCTTGGCGACGACCGGTTTCATCGCCTGGCCCGACGTGGAGACGCCGATGATCACCAGCGACTTGGCGTCCGCGGCCTGGTACGGCGGGCACGATGTGGGCAGTGGCGCGGTGGACGCCCCGTTCAGGCTCGCGGCCAGCGCGGTGGCCGATGCGCCGGTCACCACCGAGGTCAGCTGCGCACCGTTCTGGCCGGTCAGCAGCGCGCCGGTGGCGTCGGCGTAGGCGCACATCTTGACCGCCTCGACCGCGCCGCTGAGCAACGGACCCGTGGCGCCGAACTGGCCGGTGCCACCGCCGCCCGGCGTGCTGAGGTGCGGCAACGTCGACGGGCACGGGACGGCGGCCGCCTTGGCGAGCGGGCCGGGCGCCACCGGGGCAGACGTCGCGGCGGCCTTCCCGCTGCTGGCACCGTAGCCCGACGAGCCGGCCGCGCTCCGCTCCGAGGCGGCCGAGCCCGCGCTCGAGTTCGAGGTGTGCTTGTCGCCGCCGCCGAGCGCGATGCCGCCGGCAACACCGATGCCGGCCACGACGGCGACGATGGCCGCGATCGAGCCGTAGCGCACCCGGCGCTCCCGCCGCGCCGACTGCGCGGCCCGGGCCCGCGCCAGGACCGTGTCGGGGTCGAGCCGATAGCCCTCGCCGTCGCGCAGGGCGGCCCGCAGCTGGAATTCGTTAGGACTCACGACGCACCTCCCGCCGTGGACGTCGCTTCCACGCGCAGCCGGGCGAGGGCCCGGGAACACGTGCTCTTGACGGTGCCGACCGGCATGCCGAGCGCGGCCGCCGTCTCCTGCTCGGACT
>JAODNL010000457.1 GCA_025465405.1 Pseudonocardiales bacterium
ACCCGGAGGGCACCGTAACCCGCGACCCGGACGGCTGGCCCATGGCCGGCAAGACCGGCGCCGCCCGCCTGGCCATGCTGGTGCCCGACGTGACGGTCATCCCGATCGCGCAGTGGGGCGTGCAGAACTCGATCGACCTCTACCGCAGGAGGGTCAGGCTGATCCCGCGCCCGCGGCACACGCTGTCGATCGGGGAGCCGATCGACCTTTCCGTTTACCGCGGCAAGGAGCCTACGGCGGCCCTGCTGCGCGAGATCACCGACTTGATGCTGCGGCAGCTTCGCGACGACGTCGCGGTCCTGCGAGGTCTGCCGGCGCCGACCGGTCCGCTGTTCCGGTGGGTGCGCTCCGAGAAGTCCACGCCGTCCGAGGACGCGGCATGAGTGAGCGTCAGCGAGCGAATCATGGGCGCAGTGCGCTTGGTGCCTCGTGCCGTCGCCCGCAGCGAAGCGAGGACGCGGCATGAGTGGTTTGCGGGCCACGGTGCTCGGTGCGGGGTCGTGGGGCACCACCTTCGCGAAGGTCCTGGCCGACGCCGGCAATGACGTCACGCTGTGGGCGCGGCGGGCCGAGCTCGCGGACGCGATCAACGACGGCCGGCAGAATGTCGAATACCTGCCGGACATCGCGTTGCCGGACGGCGTGACCGCGACGCATGAAGCGGCGCTCGCGCTGCGTGACGCGCAGCTCGTGGCGTTTGCCATCCCGTCGCAGACGCTGCGAGCGAACCTCGTCAGCTGGGCGCGGCTGCTGCCACCGGACGCGACGCTGGTGAGTCTGATGAAGGGCGTCGAGCTCGGCACGACCAAGCGCATGAGCGAGGTGATCGGCGAGGTGGCCGGCGCGGCGCCCGAGCGGATCGCCGTGGTGTCCGGCCCGAACCTCGCTCTCGAGATCGCCCAGGAACAGCCGACGGCCACCGTCGTCGCCTGCGTCGACGAGCAGCGGGCGATCTCGGTGCAGCGCACGATCACCGCGCCCTACTTCCGGCCGTACACGAACACCGACGTGATCGGTTGCGAGCTCGGGGGAGCGGTCAAGAACGTCATCGCCCTCGCGTGTGGCATCGCCCAGGGCATGGGTTTCGGCGACAACACGCTCGCCTCGATCATCACGCGGGGCCTGGCCGAGACGGCGCGACTGGGCATCGAGCTCGGTGCCGACCCGATGACGTTCGCCGGCCTGGCCGGCCTCGGAGACCTGGTCGCCACGTGCTCGTCGCCGTTGTCACGCAACCGGTCGTTCGGCGAGCGGCTGGGCCGCGGGGAGTCGCTCGAACAGGCCCAGGAGGCGACGCACGGGCAGGTTGCCGAGGGCGTGAAGTCCTGCCGCTCGGTGCTCGAGCTCGCCCAGCACCATGCGGTCGACACGCCGATCACGCAAGCCGTCGAGGCGGTGTGTTTCCGCAGGCTGACGCCGGCGGCCATGCTCGATGTGCTGATGTCCCGGTCGGTCAAGAGCGAGGTCTGAGCTCGCGGTCGGTAGGGTCGGCATCCGTGGGCCGCATCCGAGTCGCCGTCGTCTACGGCGGGCGCAGCAGCGAACACGGCATCTCTGTTGTCTCGGCCGGAAGCGTGCTCGCCGCGCTCGACCCGGCCAAGTACGACGTCGTCCCGATCGGCATCACGCCGGCCGGCGCGTGGGTCCTGACCGACGCCGACCCGGGTGCGCTGCAGATCACGGGCCGCACGCTGCCGGAGGTCGAGAAGGGCACCGCGGTCGTGCTGCCCGCCGATCCCACCGCGACCGGCCTCGTGGTGCTCGAGCCGGGTGCCGGCATGCAGGTGCTTGACTCGGTCGACGTCGTGTTCCCCGTCCTGCACGGGCGCTTCGGCGAGGACGGCACCATCCAGGGACTGTTCGAGATGGCCGGCGTGCCGTACGTCGGGCCGGGCGTCTTCGCCAGCGCGGCGGCGATGGACAAGGAGTTCACGAAGAAGCTGCTGGGTGCCGAGGGGCTTGCGGTCGGGTCGTTCGCCGTCGTGCGCTGCGGTGATTCGGTGTCCTCGCTCGAACTGGCCCACCTCGGCCTGCCCGTGTTCGTCAAGCCGGCCCGTGCCGGTTCGAGCGTGGGCATCACCAAGGTCAGCGACTGGGCGAACCTGGACGATGCTGTTGCGGTGGCTCGCCAGTACGACACGAAGGTGCTCGTCGAGAGCGCCGTCGTGGGGCGTGAGATCGAGTGCGGCGTGCTCGAAGACGCCGATGGGCGCCCCGAGGCCAGCGTGCCCGCCGAGATCAGGCTCGTCCGCGGCCACGAGTGGTACGACTTCGAAGCCAAATACCTCGACGACGCGTGCGAGTTCGACGTGCCCGCCGACCTGCCCGCCGAGGTGACCGCGGCTGTGCAGGACGCCGCGTGCCGCGCCTTCGTCGCCCTCGACTGTGCGGGCCTGGCGCGCGTCGACTTCTTCGTGACGGCGGACGGCTCGGTTGTCGTCAACGAGGTGAACACGATGCCGGGCTTCACGCCGATCTCGATGTTCCCGCGGGTGTGGGCGGCCAGTGGCGTCGACTATCCGGCGCTCGTCGACCGACTGATCGCCGCCGCCCTCCGCCGCGGCTCCGCCTGACCCCCACCGTGCACCGAATGCGGCGGGGTGCGGGGACCCCGGGACTTAGCGCGCGACGGGCCGGACGAGCACGGTGAGCAGGTGCTCGGCTTCGGCAGCGGGGTCCGCGGTCAGGCCGGTGTGCACCGGCCCGGGCTGCACGACGGTGCTGCGCGGCGCGGTCAGCCAGCGGAACCGCCGGCCGATCTCCTCCCCGGCGGCCGGTCCGTCCCCGTCGGGGTCACACGTGTCGGTCAGCGCATCGAGCGCCGCGGCGATGGCAGCGACGTCCGCGAACGGATCCAGCGCGAGCAACCGCTGCTCGTCCAGATGTACTCGCGCGCCCAGATAGTCGAGCGCGCGGCAGTAGACAACGACGCCCACGTTGATCGACTCGCCGCGCTCGACCCGGGGAACGACGTGCATGACCGCGTACTCGAACGGGTGCCGCCTCATGGCCTGGTCTCCAGCCACGCGGGCCGCTTCGGTCGTGGCGCGACGCGCGCGCCCTCCCCGTGCGCGGCGATGGCCGTCCGCAGATCCGCGAGCCACTCGGCGCGGGCGTCCAGGCGCGCGGACAGCCGCGCGACATAGGCCGCCCGCAGCTCCGCGACACCGGCGAAGCCCGGCTCGCCGGCCAGCCAGGCATCCGGCACCTCGTCAGTGGCGGCCGCCAGCGTCGCGGCGGTGACGCGGGGCGCGAGGTCCCGGTCCGCGGCAGCCACGTCGGGTGCGCACCCGAGCAGGGCGTGCTCCCGTGCGTCGTAGCGCGCGCTGGCTGCAGCGCGTGACCAGTCGTGGTGGAACGTCAACGACGCGCCGTGGTCGATCAGGTAGGCGACGCCGTGCCACAGCAGCATGTTCGGGTTGCGCCATGAGCGGTCGACGTTGCCGATCAGCGCGTCGAACCACAGCACCCGGCCGGCGAACTTCGCGTCGATCGCGACGGCGCGCGGGTCGACGTCGAGAGCGCCGGGCAGGAAGTCGACGCCGAGGTTGAGGCCCGGGCTCGCACGCAGCAGATCCTGCACCTCCTCGTCGGGCTCGTTGGCCGCGAGGATCGGATCGACGT
>JAODNL010000468.1 GCA_025465405.1 Pseudonocardiales bacterium
AGGCCCGCGAGCACCAGAACCAGTCGGTGTCCCAGCGCCACAGGTAGGAGTGGGTGGTGAGGACGTCGGTGGGCGCGGTGCCGGCGCCGAGCCAGCGGGGCGTGACGTGCCGGTCCTGGATCGAGCGGTAGTAGATCTTCTGCCCGGCGTAGTCGGAGACGTGTTTCGCCGTGTCGGCGAACGTCCCGAGCGTGAGATAGAGCTCGTCGCCGCTGAAGACGGTGCCGTCGATGAAGTCGACGTCGGGCGCCAGCTTGTCGATCGCCTCGGCGCACTCCTGGGCCGAGGTGAACCGTACGTGCCGCAGCTCGACGAACGGCTTCACCGGCTGCAGCTTGATCTTGAGCCGGAGCGCGTAGCCGAGCGTGCCGTAGGAGTTGGGGAAGCCGTAGAACAGGTCCCGGTGCTCGTTGTCCGGCGTCGCCGTGACGATCTCCCCGCCACCGGTGATGATCTCCATCTCGAGGACGGACTCGTGCGGCAGGCCGTGGTGGAACGAGGAGGACTCGATGCCGAGCCCGGTGACGGCGCCGCCCAGCGTGATCGTCTTGAGCTGCGGGACGACGAGCGGCATGAGCCCGTACGGCAGGGTCGCGTCGACGAGGTTCTCATACGTCGTCATGCCCTGCACGTCCGCGGTGCGGTTCGTCGGGTCGACGCTCAGGACCTGGTCGAATCCGCTGACGTCCAGGCCGGGCGCGCCGGCGTCGTCACGGAAGCGGAAGAGGTTGGACGTCCGCTTCGCCAGGCGTACGGGCGCCCCCTCGGGAATCGATCGGTACGACTCCAGCAGATTTTTCGTTGCCTCGCGGTGACCAGTCACTGGACGATCGTCTCATCCCGCGCTCGGCGGTCACAGACCGGCCGCGCGTAGGATCCGTGATGTCGTCGCTCTTGGGGGTGCCGCAGTGGCAAAGCTGCACGAGTCCATCGACGATCGGCTGCGGGCGTTCATCGCCGAACAGCCGATGTTCTTCGTGGCGACGGCGCCGAGCGCCGGCGGTCATGTGAACGTCTCACCGAAGGGCTACCAGGACACCTTCTCGGTCATCGACTCGACGACGGTGGCCTACCTCGACCTGTACGGCAGCGGTTCGGAGACCATCGCGCACCTGCGGGACAACGGGCGGATCACCATCATGTTCTGCTCGTTCGCCCGCCAGCCGAAGATCGTGCGGCTGCACGGCTCCGGGCGCGTCGTGAGGCCGGACGCGGCCGAGTGGCCCTCGCTCGCCGACCGCTTCGGCGACGGCCACGCGGGCACCCGGGCGATCGTGGTGGTCGACGTGACGCGCGTCTCGGACTCCTGCGGCTACTCCGTCCCGTACATGGAGGTCGTCGGCGAGCGCGGCCTGCTCGATGACCAGCACGGACGCCGCTCGCCCGCCGACTGGGGCCCGCGGGTGCAGCGCAACGCCGCGAGCATCGACGGCCTGCCCGCTCTGGAGCCCGACCATCCGGCGCCCGGTCAGCGCACGATGCGGAGCGTGAACGGGTAGCGGAACGGCGTGCCGGCCAGCGCCAGGAGCGCGGCGACACCCGCGACGATCCAGGCGACGGCGTAGGCGATCCCGCCGACCCCGAACGTTACGATGGTAACGATCAGCAGGGTGAGCTGGAAGTTCAACGCCGAGGCGATGTGCTGGCGGACGTACGGCGTGCGTCTGGCCCTCGTGCACATCATCACCAGTGGCCCGGCGAACAGCGTGAAGATGCCGAGGAAGTGGGCGAGCGCGGCGAGCAGGCGCTGTTCGGCGGTCGGGTCCGTCTGTGTTCTCGGCTGCTGTGGTTCGGTCAGGTCGTAGAGGACGGCGTCGAGGTCGGCCCGGGTCCTGGCCGTCATGGCCAGGTGCAGTCGCAGATCCAGCTCGGCCTTGTCGAGCCGGCCCTCGGCGTACGCCTGCTGGAGCCGCTCGACGACCGGTTCGCGGTCGGCGTGGGAGACGCGGAGCGCGCTCGCCGGAACCATGCCGGCGGTGGTGGGAGTGGTCATGTCCTGATCGTGCGCCTCGGAGGCTGGACAGGGCCATCGGGGAAGTCCCTGATCTGTCCCTGGGGTCGACCCCCGCCCCGCCGGGTCAGTAGCGCACGGTGATCCGGCGGGCCGGACCGTCGGCGCGGATCCAGCCGCCGGCCGGGATGACGACCTGGGGATCGGTGTGGCCGAAGTCGACGTCGAAGACGGTCAGCGCCCCGGGGTTGTACGCGGCCAGCGCGCGCAGGACGGCCTCTCGCTGCTCCTTGGCGAACACGGCCTTCTGGTCGGGGGTGTTCGGCCGCTCGAACGACCACGCCTTGGCCCGCCCGACGAGCACGCCCGCGAACCGCTCCAGCAGCCCGCGCTCGCCCATGGTGCGCAGGACGCGGTACACCTCGGTGGCGGACGGCAGCTCCTCGCTCGTCTCGATCAGCAGCACCCTGCCGTCGTACGCCTCCGGCGGCCTGATCTCCCTGTCGGCCATCAGCAGCCACGACAGGATCTCCAGGTTGCCGCCCCACGTCAGGCCCTCCACGACCTGGTCGGCGTTGTGCCACCGCCAGCCGCCGCACGCCTGCATCGCCGGGGTCGAGTCGAACGTCGCCGGGTCGGCCCAGTCGCGGTCGACGTCGCGGTAGACGGTGCTCTCGCGCAGCTCGTACTCGCCGGAGGTGAACAGCGCCGCCTGCAACGAGACGGTCGTCAGCGGATGCATCGCGCCGGGCCGGCCGAACTCACACATGACCGATCCGCCGTGGTAGCTCACGATGCCGAGGTTGCCGAGGTAGGTCAGCAGGTTCGTGTTGTCGCTGTAGCCGAAGAACGGCTTGGGGTTCGCGCGGATGAGCTCCGCGTCCAGGTGTGGCAGCACCGTGATCTGGTCGTCGCCGCCGATACTCACGATGATCGCCTTGCTGTCCGGGTCGGCGAACGCCGCGTGCAGGTCGGCCGCCCG
This sequence comes from Pseudonocardiales bacterium, assembly GCA_025465405.1. Lineage (GTDB taxonomy): Bacteria > Actinomycetota > Actinomycetes > Mycobacteriales > Jatrophihabitantaceae > RYN-117. Next base: position 2,934 of record JAODNL010000468.1, read on the forward strand.
CTCCTTCGGCGACGCGCCCATGCGGCGGGTGGCGGCGTACTCCACGGGCACCAGGCGAAAGTCCTCGCGCAGCCGCC
>JAODNL010000472.1 GCA_025465405.1 Pseudonocardiales bacterium
GTGGTGCCGGTGGTGGTGCCGCCGCCGGGGGCTCGTCCAGCACGTCGAGCACGTCCAGCACGACGCCGCAGATCCTGGTGATCAACACGAGCTCCTGGATCGTCAACGCGACCGTGGATTCCAGTTCGGTCGGCCTGCTCAAGGCCAACCTCCAAGCCCAGCTCACGGTGACCGGGGCGACCGGCACGATCTACGGGACGGTGTCCTCGATCGGGCTGGTGTCCTCGACGACGACCGGCACCGCGAGCTACCCGGTCGTCATCGGCGTCACGGGCTCGCCGAGCGGCATGCACGACGGGGCCAACGTCACGGCGGCGGTGATCTACAAGCAGGTCACCGGGATCGTCGTGCCGACGACGGCGTTGCACCGCAACTCAGCCGGCGGCGAGTACGTCGAGCAGGTGAAGAGCGGCAAGACGGTGCAGACGACCGTCCAGGTCGGCATCTCTTCGGGCGGCCAGACCCAGATCACGTCCGGCCTGTCCGCGGGCGACCAGATCCTGGTGCCGCAGCTGCAACTGCCCGCTGGTGGAACCGGCCGGACCGGGGGCGGGACGGGCGGGCAGTTCCCCGGCGGCGGGCAGTTCCCCGGCGGCGGTGCCGGCCGGCTCCCCGGCGGCGGCGCGGTTGGCGGTGGTGTCGGTGGCTAGCCCGGCACCGGTCCTGGCCAGGACGAGCACCGGCCCGGTCATCGAGCTGGAGGACGTCCGCAAGGTCTACCAAACCGGCGAGATCGCGGTCGAGGCGCTGCGCGGAGTGTCCTTGTCGATCAACGAAGGGGAGTACGTGGCGGTCATGGGGCCGTCCGGATCGGGAAAGTCGACGCTGATGCACATCCTCGGCTGCCTGGACGTGCCGACCTCGGGGCGCTACCAGCTGGCCGGCGAGGACGTCAGCGAGATGGACGAGATCGACCTGGCCGAGGTGCGCAACCGTCGGATCGGATTCGTGTTCCAGCAGTTCAACCTGCTGCCTTCGCTGAGCGCGCTGCGCAATGTCGAAGTGCCGCTGTCCTACGCGGGCGTGCCACGCGAGATCCGGCGGCGGCAGGCGCTCGACGCACTCGACCGAGTGGGCCTCAGCGATCGGGTTCAGCACCGTCCCGGTGAGCTGTCCGGTGGGCAGCAGCAGCGCGTCGCAGTGGCGCGGGCGCTTGTCACCGACCCGGCGCTGGTGCTGGCGGACGAGCCGACCGGCAACCTGGACTCGGTCGCCACCGAGGACGTGCTGCGGCTGTTCGCCGAACTGCACGACCAGGGCCGCACCGTGGTGCTGATCACGCACGAGATGGAGGTCGCCCATCGGGCGGCCCGGGTGATCCAGATCCGCGACGGCGCGGTCGCCGCCAACGACGCCGGGAGTGCGCGATGAGCTGGGCCGACATCATCGCCAACGCCTGGGACGCGATCCGCACCCACAAGCTGCGTTCCATGCTGACGTCACTGGGGATCCTGATCGGCATCGCCGCGGTCGTGCTGACCGTGGGGCTCGGCCAGGGCGCGCAGCAGCAGGTATCGAAGCAGCTGTCCGCGCTGGGCGGCAACCTGTTGATCGTCTCGCCGGGCAGCTCCACGACCGGCGGCCTGCGCGGCGGCTTCGGGTCGGCGTCGACGCTGACGACGGCGGACGCGACCGCGCTGACCTCGACGACCGCCGCGCCCGACATCAGCGGCGTGGCGCCGATCCTGCAGAGCAACAACCAGTCACTGGTCAACGGCGCGACGAACTGGACCACGACCGTCGTCGGCACGACGTCGCAGTGGGCATCCGTACGCGGACGTACGGTCCAGTCCGGACGATTCCTCACCGCCGCCGACCAGGCGAACGCCGCGGCCGTCACCGTGCTCGCACCGGACACCGCCGGCCAGCTGTTCGGGCCGATCAATCCGGTGGGCCAGACCGTCACGATCAACAATGTCGCGTTCCAGGTGGTCGGGGTGCTGACCTCGGCCGGCTCGAACTCCACGACCAACCTGGACGACCAGGCGATCGTGCCGATCAGCACGGCCGCGCAACGGATCGTCGGCGGGACGAACCGCACATCAGTGCAGAGCATCTACGTGAAGGCGGCATCGCCCGGACAACTCAGCGCCGCGTACCAGGAGACCAACGCGATCCTGCAGTACCGGCACTCGATCACCGCGGCGACGACGACCGACTTCTCGATCACCACGCAGCAGTCGGTGATCACGACCACGTCCTCGGTGAACACCACGCTGACCAGCCTGCTCATCGGCGTTGCGGCGCTGTCACTGCTCGTCGGCGGCATCGGCGTCATGAACATCATGCTGGTCTCGGTCCGGGAACGGACCAGAGAGATCGGGTTGCGCAAGGCACTCGGCGGGACGCCGGCGATGATCCGGCGGCAGTTCCTGTCCGAGGCGTCGATTCTCGGTCTGTCGGGCGGGATGCTCGGCGTGGGCATCGGCGTCGGCGCGGCTCTGACCCTGCCGCACTTCATCTCCAACCCGGTGGCGATATCCGTGCCGTGGATCCTCATCGCGATCGGCGTCGCGGCGGCGATTGGAATCGGGTTCGGCGTTTACCCGGCCGCGCGCGCCGCACGGCTCTCACCCATCGAAGCGCTCCGCAGCGAATAACCGATAACCCTTGATACGAAAAGGAATTCTTCTGATGCCTTCCACTGCCCTATTGACCGCACGCCGCACGATGGCCGTGGGTGCGGTGGTGCTTACCGCCGGCCTGACCCTCGCCGCGTGCGGCGGATCGTCGTCCGGCAGCAGCCCGACCTCGTCGGCCGCCGCCGGCGGCAGTGCCGCGGCCGGAGGCGGCACCGGGCCGGCCGCGCGTCCGGGCGCGTCCGGACAGGTGGCCGCGATCTCCGGCACCACGATGCAGGTGCAGAGCCAGCAGGCCGGCCAAGTCGCGGTCGCGTGGACGACGTCGACCAAGTTCAGCCACCCGGTCACGACCGCGTTGTCAGCGGTCAAGGCCGGCGACTGCGTCGTCGCCACCGCGCCGTCCGGCACGTCCGGCACGTCGTTCACTGCAACCGCGCTGACGGTCAGCGCGCCCGTGAACGGGCAGTGCGGCGGCG
>JAODNL010000477.1 GCA_025465405.1 Pseudonocardiales bacterium
GGTCGGGGAAGACCAGGCCGTCGGCGACGAAGTTGCCGTCGTGGATGGGCTCGTCATAGTCGCCGCCGTAGGCCCAGCGCTCCCGGCCGGCCTCGTCCACCTGGCGCAGACCGTGGTCGATCCACTCCCAGACGAAGCCACCGAGGCACCGCTCGCTGGACTCGAAAAGTTGCTGGTACTCCAGCAGGCCGCCCGGGCCGTTACCCATCGCGTGCGCGTATTCGCATTGCAGAAAAGGCATTCCCCGCCGGCGCCGGTCGGCTTCCGGATCGGCCAGTGGTGCCTCTGACGAGCTTGCGATCTCGGCGACTTCCTTGTGGGTGGCGTACATCCGGCTGTAGACGTCAACATCGGGTACCGACCAGTCGTGCTCATAGTGCAACGGCCGGGACGAGTCGCGCTCGCGGGCCCAGTCGGCCATCGCGGCAAGGTTTCGCCCCGTACCGCTCTCGTTGCCGAGCGACCACATGATGATGCTCGGGTGGTTCTTGTCCCGCTCGACGGTGCGTCGCATCCGGTCGACCATGGCTTGTTGCCACTGCGGGTCGTCGGAGGGGTTGTTGCGCCACCCGTTGAGGAAGAACCCATGCGTCTCCAGGTCGCACTCATCCATCACCCACAGGCCGTACTCGTCGCACAGGTCGAGAAAGTGGGGGTGCGGCGGGTAGTGGCTGGTACGGACGGCATTGATGTTGTGCTGCTTCATGAGCAGAACGTCGGCCAGCATGTCGGCCTCGGTGACCGACCGGCCACGGTCCGGATCGACCTCGTGCCGGTTGACGCCGCGCAGCTTGATCGGTGCGCCGTTGACAGTGAACACTCCGTCGACGATGGCCACGGTGCGAAAGCCGATCCGAAGCCGCACCCGCTCCGCGTCGGTGGCGAGCACTGCGTCGTAGAGATAGGGGCTTTCGGCGGTCCAGGGCTGGACGTTCTCGATCGTGACGGACTGGTTGGCCGCGGTCTGGACGCCGAGTTCGTCGACAACCAGCCAGGCGTCACCGCGGGTCTCGACGCGCAGCATGCCGGCACCGGTCGCGGCGTCGAAGCCGGCGTGGACGAAGACGTCGTCGATCCCGTTGGCGGGACGGGACTGCAGCGTGACGTCGCGGAAGATGCCGGACAGCCACCACATGTCCTGGTCCTCGAGGTAGCTGGCCGACGACCACTGGTGGACCCGGACGGCCAGGACGTTGACGCCGGTGCCCGACAGCGCGCTGGTGACGTCGAACTCCACGGCCAGCCGCGAACCCGTCGACCGGCCGATCTCGGTGCCGTTCACCCATACTGCGAAGGCCGAATCCACCCCGTCGAACCGCAGCACGGCCCGACCGCTCTCGGTCAGGAACCCTGGCGGGACGGTGAAGGTGCGGCGATAGTCGCCCGTCGGATTCTCGTCCGGGACGAACGGCGGGTCGACCGGGAACGGATACTGGACATTCGTGTAGGCGGGCTGGCCGTAACCCTCGAGCTGCCAGTGCGCCGGGACGGCGATCATGTCCCAGGTGGCGTCGTCGAGCTCCACTGCGGCGAGGTCGGCCGGCCGGTCGGCGCGTGTCGAGTACCGGAACCGCCACCGTCCGTTGAGGCTGAGCTCCGGAGCGTCCGAACGGAGCCGGGACCGCGGCGGCACGGCTGCCGTGTTGGGAAAATGGTGCTCGAACCACGATGGCACGACGCAGCCTCTCAGTGGGGACGTGGGAGCGGACGTTCGCCGCCAGATTTCACGGATTCAAACATAATCCAACAAGAACATGCGTCAAGACCGAGGTCGGGCGGGTAGCGGCGCAGCCTGCCCCGAACCGCCGTTTCATCGGCACCGCGGGCAGCGAGCGGGCCTGCGAGGCGACCAGGTCAACGAGCCGGGGATATCAGACGGGCGATCGCGAGCGCCGCGGCGCCGCGTGCCCAGTGCTCGAACTGCAGCCGGCGCACCACCAGCTCGGCACGGGCCGCGCCGAAGCACTGCGCGGCATACGCCGAGTGCATTGCCTCGGCCAGAAGGTCATACGCCACGAGCGCCTCGCCGGTGAGCACGATGCGCTGCGGACCGACGAGATTCGCGACGCTCGCGATCGCCAGGCCGAGGATCCGGCCGGCATCGGCGAACACCGCGCGGATCTCCGGACCGCGCGGTCCGTCGGCGAGCCCGACGGCGTCCGGCCACGACCGCACCGGCTCCCCCGCCACCTCGGCAATCCGGTTCAGCAGAGCCGACTCCCCGATGATCGCCTCGACGCAGCCGGTACCGCCGCAGTGACACTCCGGTCCCCGCGGGTCGATCGGAAGGTGCCCGAGCTCGCCGGATACACCGGCGGCGCCGGTGACCAGCTCGCCACCAACGACGAGCCCGCATCCGACGCCCGTTCCGGCGGTGATCACGGCGAAGGAGGAGCACCCGACGCCGACACCGAACCACTGCTCCGCCACGGTGAGCGCTCGGACGTCGTTCTCGACGCTGACCGGCAGGCCGGTCGCCGCCGCGAGGCGATCGGCCAGCGATATCCCGCGCCAGCCGAGCAGCGGCGAGAACCGGACGGTGCCGGTGACCTCGTCCACGTCCCCGGACACCGCGACGCCCACATGAGCGAGGCCGGCGGCGCGGTCCGGGTGGCTCTTGCGCAACAGCCGCACGAGCTCGGCGACGGCCGTGATCACGTCGTCGGGGTCGACCGTGTGGGCGTGGTGACCCGGCTCCTCGATCACCGGCAGCGCGACATGCCGCGACTCGAGCACAACCGCGCGCAGATCCGTGACCACACCGATCAGTTCAGCTGCGGTGA
>JAODNL010000481.1 GCA_025465405.1 Pseudonocardiales bacterium
GATGCCATTGCTCCAGCGCGATTGCACTGGTCAGCAAGCCGGCCTGCAGATCGTCGATCGCCGGACCCACGTCGCGCAGCGTCAACCACTCGCCGCCGTCGTCGAGCGAGTCACGCTCGGTCGTGACGGCGAAGTACGGTACGTCGCCGGCCACGCCGAGGAACCGGCGCGGCGCGTCCGCGGGCACGTCCGCGGACGCGCGGAACGCGAGTTCAGGGCCGTCAGCGACCGGTGTCGCCGACTTGGGGCTGATGACGAGCACCCGGGCCTGTGTCCACGCCGTCGCCAGCCACTCGTCATCGGATCGGTGGTGTGCGGCCCGGTCGTACGCCGCGCGAGCCAGCAGCGGCCCGTCGCTAGGCATCGGTCGTGACGGGTCCGAGCACCGCGAGCGGTTCAGTGATCGTCGCCGCGTCGCCGACCACGACCTCGACCAACCGGGCCGGCGCGAAGAACTCCATCGCGGCCGCGCTGACCTCGTCGACAGTGACGGCCCCGAGCCGCTTCGGGTGCTCGGCGATCCAGTCCAGACCGAGATCGAACGCGGCCAGTGCGGCGAGCGTCGACGCGAGCCCGGCCTGGGTCGCGGTAGAGAGCGCCAGGGTGCCGATCGCATACTGGCGTACCGCGTCGACCTCGGCTTCGGTCACCGGCAGGGACGCGATCTTGCCCAGCTCGTAACGAGTTTCCAGCAGCGCCGGCGCCGTGACCTCGGTGGCGACCTCCACATCCAGCAGCAATGTCGAGCCGAGCACGGCGTGCTCGATCCGGCTGTGCGGGCCGTAGGTGTAACCCTTGTCCTCGCGGAGGTTCTCCGTCCAGCGCGACGAGAAATAGCCGCCGAAGATCAGGTTCGCCAGCTGCAACGCGGGATACCGTTCATGATCGCGTCCGAGCGCGCTGCCGCCGAGCCGGATCGAGGACTGCACCGATCCCGGGCGGTCGACCACCAGCAGCGGCGCCGGCACCGGCTCGGGCAGCCCCGGGACACGCGCACGGGCGGCCGCACCCGCCCATCCCGACAGCGCCGACTCCATCCGATCGAGCACTCGCGCGGGTGACACGTCGCCGACCACCACCAGTACCGCGCCCTCAGGACGGACCCGATCGGCGTGCAGCTTGCGCAGCTGCGCCGGCGTGGTAGCCGCGACATCGCGCGCCTGCGGGAGATCGTGGGCATAGGGGTGCTCACCCCACATCCGATGGGCGAGCGCCTCACCGGCGATGACCCCGGCACGAGAGCGCGCGATCGTGAGCTTCTCGACGAGCCGCTCGCGCTCGGTCGCGACCTCGGCCGACGGGTAGGTCGGCTCGGTCAACACCGTGGCAATCAGGTCGAACAGCTGCGGCAGGCTCGTCGCGAGCGCGTTGCCGCCGATCATCAACCGGTCCGCATCGACGCCGACGGACAGGTCGCCGCCGAGCCCCTGCACCGCGGCGGCCAGGTCCGAGCGGTCGAACTGCCCGGCACCGGTCAGCATCGCGTCCGACAGCACGGCCGCCCGGGCCGGATCTGCCGGTCGCGCCGACTGGAACGGCACCCGCAGCCGGACCTCGACGAGCGGGACGCCGGGCTTGCGCACGACGATCACCCGCAGGCCCGTGCCGAGCACGCGCTCGTCGACGCTGAGCCGCTTCGCCTTGCGCGGTGCGGTAAGTGCCGGGACGACGCTCATCGGCCGGCTCCCGCAACGAGCTCGACGACGGCTCGTCGATCGGGTCGTATCGCCGACGCGGCCCGGCGCACCGCGGCCTCGTCGACGGCCGCCAGCCGCCCCGGCAGTTCGGCGATCAACTCGGCGCGCCCGTAGATCAGCTCGAACTTGGCCAGGTTCAGCGTTCGTGACAGGACCGCGTCCAGCTCGCGCAGCAGCACGCTGACCAGGCGGGTTCGAACCCGATCCAGCTCGCCGGCCGCGAGACCCTCGTCGGCGACGCGAGCCAGCTCCTCGTCGATCGCGCGCAAGATCTTGTCGAGCGAGCCGGCGTCCGGGTAGTGGGCCGTGATCGTCAACGCCGTCGGGTCGCGCTCGTCGAACGGATCACCGAACTCGCCGATGTAGGCGCCGATATCGGTGACGAGATGGTCGCGCTGCACCAGACGCTGCTGCAGCCGCGACGCGTCGCCATCCGTGAGCACCTCGGTGAGCAGCACGTTGGCGAGATGCTCGTCCAGGCTGCCGACCGGGTCGGGCACCCGGTAGCCGAGCGCGACCGCCGGGATCGGCGCGTGCTGGTCCTCGTGCGCCGCGCGACGTTCGGCCGTCAGCGGCGGCTCGGCAAAGCTCGGCCGCTTCGGCGCGCGACGCTTCCTGATCGGACCGAAATGCTTCTCGACGAGTGCGAGTGTCTCGTCCACGTCCAAGTCGCCGCCGACGGCGAGCACCGCGTTGGCCGGTGCGTAGTAGCGCGCGAAGAAGTCGCGCGCGTCATCCACTGTCGCGCTCTCGAGGTCCTCGAACCCGCCGTAGCCGTTGTGGGAGTTGGCGAACGTGTCGAACAGAACGCCGGGCAGCACTAGCCACGGGAAGCCGCCGTAGGGCCGGTTCATCACGTTGACGCGGATCTCCTCCTTGACGACCGCGAGCTGGTTCGCGAGGTTCTCCTGCGTGATGCGCGGCGACAGCATCCGGTCCGCTTCGAGGAACAGGCCGCGCTCGAGGGCGTTGGACGGCATCGCCTCGAAGTAGTTCGTGTAATCGAAGTGCGTGCTTCCGTTGAACGTGCCACCTGAGGACTGCACGTAGCGGAAGTGCTCGAGCTTCTCCAGATTCGCCGAGCCTTGGAACATCAGATGTTCGAAGAGGTGCGCGAAGCCGGTCCGTCCCTCGGGTTCCGAACGGATGCCGACGTCGTAGAGCACCGCCACCCCGATCACCGGCGCAGAGCGATCCGGCGAGACCACGACGCGCAGGCCGTTGTCGAGGGTGTGATGGATGATGTCGAAGGTCGGGGCAGGCAACTTCGGCGAACGCGGCACGCCGACCAGCCTATGCTGCGCCGGCCGCGAGCCCGCGGCGTCCGAGGCGCGCGAACCCTGACCAGAGCAGCGCGGCCGCTTCGGCGCCGCGGTAGAGCATCGACAGATTGACCTTCTCGTTCGGCGCGTGGATCTGGTCGTCGGGCAGTCCGACGCCGAGGAACACGAGCGGCGCGCCGATCAACTGCTGGATCGCCGCCTCGGGGCCGCTGCCGCCTTCGCGGGTCGGGAGCACGGGCCGGTCGTCGAAAGCCTCGCTGATCGCCTCGGTGAGCACCGTGTACGCCGGCGTTCCGAGCGGCACCAAGCAGGGCGCGACGCCTTCGCCTTCCCACTCGATCGTGGGGGTGATGCCGTCGGGTGTGTGGTCCATGACGAACTGCTCGACCGCCTTGGTGATCTTGTGCGGATCCTGGTTCGCGACCAGCCGGAAGGAGAGCTTCACGAACGCGTCGCTCGGCACGATCGTCTTGCCCCCGGCGCCCTGATAGCCGCCGCCGATGCCGTTCACCTCCGCGGTCGGGCGCGCACCGAGCCGCTCCAGCGTGGTGAAGCCCTTCTCCCCCGCCAGCGCCCGCGACTTAGCTACCTCGAGGAATTCGGCGTCGTCGACAGGGACCTTCGCGAACAGCTCCCGCTCGTCGGGCGTCAGCTCCAGCACGTCGTCGTAGAAGCCGCTGACCTGGACGCGGCCGTCCTCGTCATGCAGTGCCGCGGTCAGCCGCGCGATGGCGGTGGCCGGATTGGGTACCGCACCGCCGAAGACTCCGGAGTGCAGGTCGAGGTCCGGGCCGTGGAATGCCACCGTGCACACGACCAGCCCGCGCATCCCAGTGACCGTGCTCGGCTTGTCGGGAGCGAGCATGCCGGTGTCGGTTACGACGACGACGTCGCAGTCGAGCCGGTCGCGTTGCTGCGCCAGCAATGCTTCGAAGTTCGGAGAACCCGATTCCTCCTCGCCCTCGATGAGGAACTTCAACGTCACCGCGGGTGTGGACCGTCCGGTCGCGGCTAGATGCGCCCGCAGGCCGAGCAAGTGGAACAACAGCTGGCCCTTGTCGTCGGACGCACCGCGCGCCCGCAGGATGTCACCATCCGCGGTCGGCTCGAACGGGTCGGTGTGCCAGAGCTCCAGCGGGTCGACGGGCTGCACGTCGTGGTGGCCGTAGACCAGGATCGTCGGCGCATCGGCTTCGCCGCTGGGCCACTCGGCGTAGACCGCCGGCAGCCCCGCGGTCGGCCAGATCTCGACGGTCGGGAAGCCGGCGCGCGTCGCCGCCGAAGCGAACCACTCGGCGCTGCGGTGGACGTCATCGTGGTGCTCAGGCTGGGCGCTGATCCCGGGAATGCGCAGCCACTGATCCAGATCCGCGAGCAGTTCCTGACGGTGGGTGGTGACGAATTCACGTTCGGTGCTCATGCCCGCGACGATAGCCTGCGGGCATGATCCAGCGCGTTGACATGGTGGTGGTCGGCGCCGGCCTGATGGGCGCGGCGACGGCCTGGTCGGCTGCGCGCCGCGGCCTGTCCGTGGTCGTGCTCGAGCAGTTCGACGCCGGTCACCCGAACGGCAGTTCGCACGGAAGCGCGCGCATCGTCCGCCGCGCCTACCGGGACGCGCTCTACACGCGCCTGTCCGGTCGGGCGTTCGAGCTGTGGAACGAGCTCGAACGCGAAGCCGATCGACCGCTGCTGCGCATGCTCGGCGGGATCGACTTCGGCCCGAACCGTGACGTCGCGTCGGTCGCGGCACATCTGGCCGCGGAAGGCGCGCCGCACGAGGTGCTCGACGCCGCCGAGGCCGCGCGGCGTTGGCCGGGCCTGCGATTCTCGGGCGATGTCGTCTACCACCCGCAGGCCGGGAGTCTCGACGCGGCCGCCGCGATCACCGCGTTCCTCGACGGGGCTCAGGCCCACGGCGGGCAGGTCCGGTACTTGTCAGCGGTGAGCGCGCTGCGTCCGGGGGCGGACGAGGCGCAGGTCGAGCTGTCCGACGGAACGCGGCTGCGGGCTCGGCAGGTCGTCGTCGCGGCGGGCGCGTGGGTGGGGCCACTGCTGGACGGCTTGGTCACACTCCCTGCGCTGCGCGTGACCCAGCAACAGATCTTCCACTTCCCGCGGCTGGACACGTCGGCGCAACCATGGCCCAGCGTCATCCACGAGGACGAGCTGCGGATCTACCACCTGGCCGGCGGACGCGACGGCGGACCCGGTGACGACCGCAAGATCGGCGACCACGATGCCGGCCGTCCCACGACCGCCGCCACCCGCGATGGCGCCGTGGATCCCGCGGCGCGCGAACGCATCGTCGAGTACGTCAAGCGGTGGCTGCCGGGCGTGGACCCGACTCCGCGTGGAGAGGCGACCTGCCTGTACACCTCCACCCCCACCGAGGACTTCGTGCTCGATCGGGTCGGCCCGCTGGTGATCTGCTCGCCGTGCTCCGGGCACGGCGCCAAGTTCGCGCCACTGATCGGCGAGCTGGTGACCGGGCTGACAACCGGGACGGTGCAGGTGCCCGATCGATTCCAGTTGGCCGCACACGCCGTGGCCACACCAGGCGCCGCTTCACTCTGAGCCCCGCATCACTCTGAGCCCGCATCACTCTGAGCCCGCATCAGCGGCGACCAGCGCGCGTAGCCCGTCGGCGTCGAGAAGGTCGGCGGGCGCCACCGTCGCGCCGGAACGCACGTAGTGGAACGCGGCACGCACCCGGTGCAGGTCATGATCGGCAATGTCGTTCAGCCGCGCCCAGGCCAGCCGGTAAGCCGCGAGCTGGACCGCCGCGGCCCGCGCGTCGGCTCCGGCCGGCCGGCCGCCGGTCTTCCAGTCGACGACGATCCAGGTGTCGCCGGCGCCACCGAAGACGGCATCCATCCGGCCGCGGATCACGGTGCCGTCGACGGCCATCTCGAACGGCACCTCGACGGCAGCCGGTGTTCGGGCGGCCCATTCGCTGCGCTCGAAGGCGTCGCGCAGCGCGAGGAAGTCGCTGTCGTCGGCGTCGGCGTCGGCGGCGCCGGGCAATTCGTCGACGTCCAGCAGGGTCTGCAGCTGCCAGTGCTGCTCCAGCCAGGCGTGGAAGCGTGTCCCGCGGCGGGCCCAGGGTGCGGGTCGCATCGGCAGCGGGCGGCGCAGGCGACGGGCCAGCTCGTCCGGGTCGCGCTCGAGGTCGACGAGCTGGGACACCGTCAGCTGCCGTGGCAGCACGACGTCGATTGTGGCGCCGCCGGCCAGCCGGGCCCGCTCGGCGAGCAGCACGTCGACGTCGCGTTGCCACTCCGCCGCCCGACCGAACGGCAGCGGAACCGATCCTCCGTCGAGGGCTGCCCGCACGAGCGCGGCACCCGCCTGGACGTCTGCGCGCCGGCCGGGGCCGGGTTGGCCCGGCCGCGGACCGAGCGGGTCGAGCGGCCACAGCGCCGCCGCCGCCTCGGCGGACAGCGGATTGACAGCGTCCGGTGGCTCGAACCATTCGTCAGGCTCGGCGAAGGCCCGCAGTTCGACGAGAAACGGCGACGGGATGCGGGGCGACTTCGTGGAGTCCCAGCAGTAACCGGAGGCAAGCAGTACCCGCCGCGCCCGCGTGCACGCGACGTAGGCCAGCCGGCGTTCCTCCTGGGCGTGCCGCTCGACCAGATCCGCATGGTGACGGTCCAGCCGGTCGCGTACCTCGCGGCGGTCGGCGGCGCCGTGCAGATCGAGCATCGGCAGATCGCCGGCGTCGCCCCGCAGTGGTCCGGGGAGTTCGTGCCGCGTCTTCGTCCAGTTGAGGCCCTGCGGCTCGGCCGGGAAGACCTTCTCGACCAGGCCCGGCACCGCGACGACATCCCACTCCAGGCCCTTCGCGCCGTGCACGGTGAGCACCTGCACGCGTTCGGCCTCGACGACGACCTCGCCCGCCTCGAGCCCGTTCTCTTCCTGCTCCGCGGCGTCCAGATAGGCCAAGAACGCGCGGAGCGTTGCCTCGTCCGCATCGACCGCGAACTGGGCCGCCTCGTCCAGGAACCGGTCCAGGTGCGCGCGACCGACCGTGGCGCGGTCGGCGCGGGCCGCGACCTCGACGTCCACGCCGATCGTGCGCTCGACCTCGGCCACCAACTCGGTCAGCGGCGCTGACGAGCGTCGGCGCAGCCGGCGCAGTTCGGCCGACAACGCCGACAGGCGGCGATAGCCCGTGGCCGAGTACCGGTTCGGCGGTCCGAGGTCGTCGAGCGCCTCGGCCAGGCTGAGCGGCTCCCGCTCGCCGTGCTCGTCCTCCCCCCGGACCAGCCAGGCGGCTCGAGTGCGCAGCGCGGCGAGATCGGACGGTGCGATCCGCCATCGAGCGCCGGCGAGCAGCCGCATGAGCGAGCTGCCAGCCTTGT
>JAODNL010000527.1 GCA_025465405.1 Pseudonocardiales bacterium
CCGACAAGGTGGGCGTGAACACGGCGGCCATCGCGCGTCCCGAGTTGCTGCGCGAGATCGCCGAGCGGTTCGGGCGGCAGGTGCTGGTGCTGTCGGTCGATGCGCGCCGCGTACCGGCTGGCGCCGACCCGACGCCGAGCGGCTTCGAGGTCACCACGCACGGTGGCCGCGTCGGCACGGGCATCGACGCGGTCGACTGGGCTCGGCGGGCCGCCGACCTGGGTGCCGGTGAAATCCTGCTCAACTCGATGGACGCGGACGGAACGAAGGACGGCTTCGACCTCGAGCTGATCCGGCTCGTCCGGGCGGCAGTGCGCGTGCCGGTGATCGCGAGCGGGGGAGCGGGTGCCGTCAAGCATTTCGCGCCGGCGGTGGCGGCCGGCGCCGACGCGGTACTGGCCGCAAGCGTCTTCCACTTCGGCGATCTCACCGTCGGTGCGGTCAAGGACGCGCTGCGCGCGGACGGAGTGGAAGTCCGCTGAGCCGCGGTCACTACAGGGCGATACGGGCTCCGGCGACCGCGGCGACGTCCTCCGGTGACCCGTCGTAGTCGACCTGGGCGACGCGCTGCCGCCCGAACGCGACGAGGGCGAGCTCGATCGGGTCGCCGGACACGGTGACAACCCGCGCGCGCCCGGTCCGGATGTGGGAGTGCCCAGGCCACGCGAGCAGGACGCCGACCGGGACGGCCCGCATGGTCAGTGGCGCACTCGCACGCAGCCGTTGCCAGACCGCCCGCTGCCGCGCCACCGCCAGTGCTCGGGGCGGGGTGCCGGGCACCGCACGCCGCACGTCCTCGTGGTGCACCACGTATTCGAGCAGGTTCACCAGCTCGCGAACCGGGGGCAGCGACCACACGGTCGCCACCGGGAAATCGGTCCACGCCGGACCCCGGTCGAGCGTGGCCACGATTCGGTCATACGGCTCGCGTGCCACGAACTCCGCCAGGCGCCGCTCGGCGTGGCGATGAAGTTGCCGGACCGGTAGCCGCCCAGCCAGCTCCGCGATCGAGCGCTCCCGCAGAACGAGATGCGCGGCCAGTTCGGTGGCTGTCCAGTCGCCGCAGAGGGTGGCGGCCGTCGGGCCCACGGCACGTAGCGTCGCGCTGAGTTCGTGGCGCTCGTCCACGGCATGGTGCTGCATGCTATGAGCGTATTGTCGCGTCGCCGGTCCCGATACTCGCCGCCTTCGCATCGACAGGAGACCCGTGAACGACGACGACTTCGATCGGGAAACCCCGCCGGTCGTGATCGCGTCGATCGCGCTCGGTGTCGCGCCGCTGCCGTTCCTTGCGGTGTACGCGGTCCTCTTCATCGCCCACGGCGTGTTCTATCCGGTCCAGCCGCCGGACATCACCGGTTCACGCGCCGGTGAAGCGGTCGCCGGGATCGTGGCGCTCGCACTGTTCGTCGTGCTCATCGCGACCATCGTCTGGTTCCTCAATGGCCGACGCCGCTGGCCGTTCGTGCTCGGCCAGCTGGCGACGGTGGGGACGTCCGTCGATTTCGTGCTCGATTCGACAACCGGCGCAGCGGCGGTGCCGGTCGTCCTGCTGGCGACGTCCGGCGCCGCGCTGGTCCTGGCGTTCCTCGGCCCGTCCTGGGCGCACGTGGGTGCCCGCCGCCCCGCGCTCCGGGCCACCAAGAACTCCGACATATCGGCCTGACCAGGGCTACCCATATCCTTTACACAGACAATTCCCACGACGGACTCAGCCGCACCGCTCAGGCTTGGCACAGCAGGTACTGCGGGGACACCGAGGGAGACGAAATGAGTTCAGCTGTGGCGGCGGTGAACACCAAGCGACGCGTTCTGGTGGTCGATGACGAGGACAACGTCACCCACCTGGTGTCGTCGGCGTTGCGTTTCGACGGTTTCGAGACGGTCACTGCCGACAGCGGCACCTCGGCGCTGGCGGCCGTCGCCGAGAGCGACCCCGACCTGATCGTGCTGGACGTCATGATGCCCGGCATGGACGGCCTCGGCGTGTTGCAGAACCTCCGTGCGGCCGGATCGCAGGTGCCGGTGATCTTCCTGACGGCGCGCGACGCTGCGTCCGACCGCATCGGCGGTCTGCGGGCCGGCGCCGACGACTACGTCGTGAAGCCGTTCAGCATCGAGGAGTTGCTGGCCCGGGTGCATGCCGTGCTCCGGCGGTCCGCGCCCGACGACGCCCGCGACGGCGTCCTTCGCATCGCGGACCTCGAGCTGGACGAGAACAGCCATGAGGTGACCCGCGCCGGAGTCGAGGTGCACCTCACCGCCACCGAGTTCGAGCTGTTGCGCTACTTGATGCGCAACGAGCGCGTGGTCCTGTCGAAGGCGCAGATCCTGGATCGGGTGTGGAAGTACGACTTCCAGGGCCAGTCCAACATCGTCGAGCTCTACATCGGCTACCTGCGCAAGAAGGTCGATTCAGTCGATCCCAAGCTCATCCACACCGTCCGCGGCGCGGGGTACGTCATCAAGGCGCCACGAGTCTGAGGCAGCGCTTAACAGCAACATGCCTGGGCGTGTCACGCTGGAGCCGGTATGACTAGCGACCCGTCCGTGCACCCCCACCGCGTCGCGCCGACCACGCCTCCGCCGCCGGTACCGCCCGTGCCGCCGGCCGCGCCGTGGCCGAACGGCCCGCAGCCCGTCGACCCGAACGCCTGGACTGCTCCGCCGCCCGGGTGGGAGGAGCTGCCCTCACCGGCGGCTGAGAAGCCGCCGCGGCGCTGGCGATTCGGCCCACGCAGCCTGACCGGACGCCTGGTCACCGGCGTCGTGAGCCTCGTCGTCGTGCTCGTCCTCGCAACCGGTATCGGTACCTACTACGCCCTGCGTTCCTTCCTGTTCAACCGCCTCGACCAGCAGGTTGCCCAGGTTGCCGATAGCAATGCCGCGTTCATCCAGCGGTGCCTGACGGGGGACCGGTGCGTCATCGCACCGTCGTCCAACGGCTTGCAGGGTCCGCTCGTCGAGTGGCTCACGGCCCTGAACGCCAAGGGCGTCGCCGTTGCCAGCCCGGCCCCCGGCCTTCCGGACCTGCGCAACCTCGCCCTGTCGCCGAGCCAGGCGGCCAGCATCATCGCGCACCCGGTGACGAGCCGGACCCTGACCGCCGCTGACGGTACGAAGCTGCGCGTCGCCACACGCACGCTGGTCCTGAACAACCAGCAGTTCTATGTAGTCAGCGGCCTTTCGGAGGCCGAGGTCGGCCGCACGCTGAGCAGGTTGCTGCGCTTGGAATTCCTCATCGGCGCCGCGGCTATTTTGCTCGCGTTCGTAGCCACCGCGTCTGGGGTGCGGTTCAGCTTGCGTCGGCTTTATGGCGTCACCCGGACTGCCCGTGAGGTCGCCGCCGAGCTATCGCCGGATGGGGCGGGATTGGACCGGCGGGTGCCGGTGCACGAGCCGGGCACCGAGGTCGGGCAGCTCGCCGAGTCGATGAACACGCTCCTTTCGGCCGTCGAGACGCAGTTCGCGGCCCGGCTGGCCAACGAGCAGCGGATGCGGCAGTTCCTGGCCGATGCCTCGCACGAGCTGCGTACACCGCTCACGTCCATCCGCGGCTACGCCGAGCTTGCCCGGATCCAGCGCCGGCAGGGCCGGCCGGAGGCCGACAACTTGGAGCGCATCGAATCCGAGGGCACCCGGATGTCGCGTCTGGTCGACGACCTGTTGACGCTGGCCCGTAGCGACCAGGGCGGCTCGCCCGAGCGCGAGTGGGTGGACCTCACGGAGTTGGTCGAGGACGCGGTCACGGGTGCGCGCGCGGCCTTCCCGGCGCGCCAGATCGACGCCTCGGCGCCGCACGGGCTGCACGTGATCGGTGATCGGGACCAGCTGCTACGGGTCGTGCGAAACCTGGTCACCAACGCTGCCGTGCACACGCGCCCCGACGGGCCGATCGAGGTGTCCGCGCTGAGCGAGGGCGATGCAGTCGTCGTGCGCATCACCGACGCGGGACCTGGCTTGCCGCCGGAGGAGGCCGCGCACGTCTTCGAACGCTTCTGGCGGGCCGACAAAGCCCGCAGCCGGGTCCGCGGCGGCAGTGGTTTGGGGCTGGCGATCGTGGCCTCGATCGTGCAGGCGCACGGTGGCGCGGTGTGGTTCGACAGCACCGTCGACGGGGGCAGCACGGTGACGGTGCGGCTGCCGATCGGAATGGCTTAGCGCGCGTTCGGCACAATCGTCGATATGCCGCCGTCCTCGCTGGATCCCGCCGTCGCCGCCCGCCTCAAGCGCGACTCGGCCGGCCTGGTCGTCGCGGTCGTGCAGCAACACGACACCGGCGAGGTCCTGATGGTCGGCTGGATGGACGACGAGGCGCTGCACC
>JAODNL010000537.1 GCA_025465405.1 Pseudonocardiales bacterium
TCGCGGTCCACGACGTCCCAGAAATCCGTGACATCGTCAGCGTGTTGCGTGTGGTGTGTTTGGTCATGATGCCGAACCGTCAGCCCGGCTCCTCGTTCGCGTTCCATCGCGTGTCCGAGTTCGGAACCCCGAGGATCCGTCAGGTCGAATGCTGCGAGATCGACGACCGCCTCTTCGCGGATCCTGCTTGTCGCGAACGCTCGTCGCCGGAAGGGCTGAGGATCGCTGATCGCGACGAAGACCGGCCACAGCCCGCGCTGCGACAGCACGTCGAGGTACTCCGACAGCGCTGAGTCTGCGAGCTCCTCGGGCGCCACGACGTCTCCGGGCGTCACCGCCCACCGACCGTGTCGCACGTAGGCGGCAGCACCGAAGCCCTCGGCGAGCTCGACGATGGTGAGGCCGTTCGTCGCGATAGCCGGGGCGAGCCCCGTTCGTCCGAACCGGGTGGCCAATCGGGCGTGAGAACCGAGCGAATCAGCCACGCCGACCGTGGGCCGGAGCTCGCGAGATGCTCCGTTCACCCGCCTGCTCCGGCTGGTACCGCCTCGTGCTGCGGATGTGCGGTCACGCCGCCTTGCTACGTGTCGGACGTTCATCACCATCGGACTGCCTTCGCTCGCTATACAACCAACGTCGTATCCGTAACGATGCGCGAGCGATGATGTAGCTGTGTTACTCCGGTGAACATTGTCTGAGCTGAACGTCCACTAAACGTCACATCGTGGCCAAATGTTCGGACTGATATTCCCGTGGCACGCGGGGCTTGAGATCGAGTCACCGCGCGGGGTTATCGTCGAAATTGTGGCTCGCCGCACTGCCCAACTGCTGGCCTGCGCAGCGGCGTTGGCTGTGGCGGGTTGCTCGATGAAGCCACACCGGCCAGCGACCACGGTGACGGTCACGGCGCACTCGACCAACCCGAGTGGCGCATCGACGACATCGTCGCCGCCCAGCGCCGCGACAACGAGCCCGGTCGCGATCCCCACCGCGCGCCTGACCAAGCTGCCGGGGAAGTGCGACGACCGGCTGCCGCTATCGGCCGTGCAGGATGCACTCGGCCACAGCGTGAAGGGAGCCACGGCCTTCGTTGTCGGCGTCGCCGAGAAGGACATCGGCCGAATCGGGTATCTCAACTGCCGTTATGGTCTTCCCGCCGGCGCCGCCGCCGCGAAGGC
This sequence comes from Pseudonocardiales bacterium, assembly GCA_025465405.1. Taxonomy (GTDB): domain Bacteria; phylum Actinomycetota; class Actinomycetes; order Mycobacteriales; family Jatrophihabitantaceae; genus RYN-117. Next base: position 1,179 of record JAODNL010000537.1, read on the forward strand.
AACCGCGACGGTCGAGATCGGTGTCAGTCTCTACGGGACGAGTGCTCAGGCAGCGCGACGCATCCCGGCCACCGTCAACGACTACACCAACCACAACGCCACTGCGACACAGACCGCCATCGGCGATATCACCGCGACCATCCTGACCAACGGTCTGGGCGCGGGCTATACCGCGCCGACGATCGTGGCCGCCGCAGGACAACGCACGATCGCAATCGGCATCGCCGCCGGCGCGACCACCAACCCGGCCAGGGACCTTGCCGCGCTCGCGACACTCGCTCTGCAGAACACCGGCTGACAGGTGCGCCACTGGTGGAAACGAACGTCCGCACCCGACGCATCGCACTACCAGCGTTCGGCGCAGCCTGACGACGCGGCTGCGTTTGTCACGCCTTCTTCTTGCCGTTCTTGCCGATGCTTGGGAACCGCTTCTTCACCGCCGCCTTCACTTTCTTCTGCTCGGCCGGCGTGCCGTTTTGTGCAACCCGGGCAAGGGCGTTGCGGGCGTGAGCCTTATCCGGAATCGGATACTTGCGCTTGCCCGGCAGCGCGAACGTCTTCTTGCTGAGCTTCGTGCGCTTCTTGGTGCTGCTCAGGTCGTTGGACATACCGGTGTTCTTCCCAGGCCGGCTGCCGAGCTCACCATCGGTGCGCTCATAGCCGTCGCCGCGGACGTGGTATCCCTTACCCAAGTCCAATCCGCGCGTCACCAGGAGACCGCCATGGCGAGGTTGGTGTACTCGGCAATCATGTCGCTCGACGGCTACGTGGCCGACGACAACGGCAACTTCGACTGGGCCACCCCGGATTCCGAGGTGCACACGTTCATCAACGACCTCGAGCGGGGATTCGGCACCTATCTCTACGGACGCAGGATGTACGAGACGATGGTCTACTGGGAGACCTTCGACGCGGCCGAGGACCAGCCGCCACAGGTCCGGGACTTCGCAGGGATATGGCGGGCCGCCGCCAAGGTTGTGTACTCGAAAACACTGGAGGTGGCGTCCAGTGCCAGAACGCGGATCGAGCGAGCATTCGACCCGGAAGCGGTGCTACGGATGAAGGCGACAGCAGGACATGACATATCCGTCGGAGGCGCGGACCTCGCGAGTCAGGCGATGGCGGCCGGATTGGTCGACGAGATGCACCTGTTCCTCACACCGGTCACGGTGGGGGGTGGCACCCCCGCGCTTCCCGAGCACCGCCATTACAACCTCGAGCTGCTTCGCGTGGACCGCTTCGTGGGCGGAGTCGTCCATCTCCAGTACCGCACCAGCAGCTGACGGCCTTTACGTCGCCGAGGGCCCGGCTGGGGTCACCAACGTGCGCCGCGCGGAGGTCGATCTATGGGCGACTGCTCGACTCGACACGGCCGTTGTGAGGCAGGAAGACCCGCGCGTGAACCATCTCGCTCACTTCGGCTAGGTGTCAGGCGATCGGTCCTCGTGGAAACGACCGGAATCAGCTAGGCAAGATTCGTGATAGGCCGCGACGCGCTCGTGCGCGACCCGCGTGGTGCACGGTGTCTACTGCACGTGCTTCGATAAAGGCGTGACCAGCTACGAGGACGCTCCGCGCGTTGTCCGCGCCAGCCGGGAGATTGCGGCCAACGCTCAGCGGATCTTTGAGCTCATTGCCGACCCCGCTCAACAGCCTCGCTGGGACGGTAACGACAACTTGGCTGAGGCACCGGACGGCCAGCGAGTCCGCGGTCTCGGCGAGGTGTTCATCATGACGACCACGACGGGCAAGGTGCGGGAAAACCACGTAGTCGAGTTCGACGAGGGCCGACTCATCGCGTGGAGACCGGCCGAGCCCGAACAGGAACCACCCGGGCACCTGTGGCGATGGGCGCTCGAGCCGATCGACTCAGCGCGAACGCGCGTCACCCACACCTACGACTGGACCGAGTTGACTGACGAGGGGCGCCTTCCGCGGGCGCGGGCGACCACGGCCGAGAAGCTTCAAGCTTCGCTGGAGCGACTCGGCGCGCTCGTCGAGCTCTAAGTTGCTCTTCGGTGATGGACCGGTTATGGCTGGCGCGAGACGGGCGTGCTCCAGTCTTTGAGCGGGAGCTCGATCAGAAGTGTGGTTCCGATTCCGACGGGGCTGGTGACCCGCAGCGTGCCGCCGAGCGCTTTGATCCGATCGCTGAGCCCGACCAGTCCGGAGCCCTGGCTGAGGTCGGCTCCGCCTATCCCGTCGTCGCGAATCGCCAAGTGCAAGATCGCGGTATGGATGTGAAGTTCTACCTTCACAAAGGATGCTCGGGCATGCTTGACGGCGTTGGTCAGCGCCTCTGATACCGCGTAGTACGTCGCAACCTCGACTGGCTCCGGCAGCCGTCGCTCGGTGTGCAGGTCGAGCTCGACCGGTACCGGGGAACGGCGGCACAGCGCATTGAGCGCCGGCTGCAGGCCTCCCCTGGACAGGATCGCGGGATGAATCCCGTGGGAGATCGCGCGCAGCTCGTCGCTGACACTCCCCAGTTCCTCGGCGACTCGCGACACCGCGGCATTGAGCTCGCTGTACCTCGGTGGCACCTCCGCCTGCGCTGCGCGCAGTTGCAACCCGAGCGTGACTAGCCGCTGCTGGGTGCCGTCGTGCAGGTCGCGCTCGATCCGCCTGCGGGCGTCGTCGGCGGCGGCGACGATCCGCGCGCGCGAGGCCATCAGCTCGGCCCGGCTCTCCGCGTTCGCGATCGCGGTGGCCACCAGCTCGGTGAAGTTGGCCAGGCGCGCCTCGGTATCTGCCGGCAGCGGTTGCTCCGGACTCGAGCGGGCGGTCATCACACCCCAGAGGCGTCCCTCGACGATGATCGGCGTCCCCACGCTCGAGCCACCGCCCGCCTCGCGCAGGGCGGCACCGAGGGGTCCGGATGCGTCGGCATAGCTGTTGATCCGGGCCGGACGACCGGTCTCGAGGACGAGCCTGCTGACGTTCTTCCCTTCAAGTGGCCAATGGCTGCCCACGGGGAATTGGTCGCCTACCTGCCTCGACGTCGCGACCGCGGTCATCGTGCCGTCGGACTCGAAGCGGCCCATGGCCGCCAACCCGACGCGAAGCAGCCGCGCGACCTCCTCGACAACCGCGGCGAACAGCTCCTCCTGTGCCGTCCCGCGCGCCACCAGCGTCGCGACCCGGCGCAATGCCGCCTGCTCCTCCGCCAGCAGGGCGAGACCGGCGCGGCTCTCCGCGTTCGCGATCGCCGTGGCGACGAGCTCGGTGAAGTCCGTCAGACGCGACTCGGTGTCCAGCGGGAGCGCCTGATGGGTCTGCTTCGAATGGACGAACAGAGCACCCCACAATCGACCCTCGACGACGACCGGGCTGCCGACCGACGAGCGGACCCCGAGCTCTTCTCGAACGAACGCGGCGATCCGCCCGGGAACGCCGCGGTAGTCGTCTATCCGGACGGATCGGCCGGTCCTCGCGATCACCGAGGCGACATCGCCACCTTCGAGCGGCCACGGACCCGGAACCAACGGGT
>JAODNL010000552.1 GCA_025465405.1 Pseudonocardiales bacterium
TCGTCCTGGGTGAGGACGCGCTCGGGTGCAGTTGTCATATCAAGTCCTCCCGGACAGGGTGGTCTTGCGGTCTGGTGGAACCGGAACATGCGTCGTGCAGACCCCGTCGCCGTGGGCGATCGTGGCCAGTCTCTGGACGTAGGTGCCGAGCACGCGCGCGAGGGCGCGGGTCTCCGCCTCGCACAGCTCGGGGAATTCGGCCGCGACGTGCGCGACCGGGCCGTGGTGCTGGCACACCTGCACACCGGCGGCGGCGGCTTCGGTGGTGGCGGCGTAACCCTGCGCGCTCAGTGCGCCGGCCAGCGACTCGGCCCGGGTGGCCGGCGGCGCGGCGCTGTCGACCTCGGCAGCGAGCAGTTCCGCGAGCGACGCCGCCCGGTGCTCGGCGAAGGCCACGACCGCGTCCTCGCCGCCGGTTTTGCGCAGGTAGCGCAGCGCCGTGCTGGCGAGGTCGTCATAAGCGTGCGGGAATGCCGCGCGACCGGCGTCGGTGATCGCGTAGGTGCGGGCCGGGCGGCCACGTCCGCGCTGGGCCAGCAGTTGGGGTTGACGTTCGACGAGAAGGCCGTCCTCGACCAATGCGTCCAAGTGCCGGCGGATGGCGGCCGCCGACAGGCCCAGATGCTCGGCGAGCGCGGCCGCGCTCTGCGGCCCGCGCTCGAGCACGATCCGGGCCACAGCGTCGCGCGTGCGGTCGGGACCGCTCGTCACGCCGCTCTCGGCACCGGTCTGGATTTTCACAACACCAGTATGACGTATTTGCCGAGCGCTCGCAGGCGCGGGGGGCCTGTAGGTTTCCTGGGTGCTGTACCGGACGCTGGAACTCACGCTCGCGCCAGCGCTCCGTGCTGTCTACCGCCCTGAAGTCACCGGGTTCGCGAATGTGCCGCGTACCGGCCCGGTGATCATCGCTGGTAACCATATCTCCTTCGCCGACGAGCTGTTCACCCCGCTCGCGGCCCGGCGACGGGTCGTTTACTTCGCGAAAGCGGAGTATTTCACCACGCCGGGTGTGCGGGGCCGAGCGATGGCGGCGTTCTTCCGGAGCATGGGCCACGTCCCGGTCGAGCGCGGCGACACGCGATCTGCAGCCAGCGTCATCGACGTCGGCGTCGAGGTACTCCGCGAGGGCGGCGCGCTCGGCATCTACCCCGAGGGCACCCGCTCGCCCGACGGCCAGCTGTACCGGTTCCGCACCGGGATCGCCCGGGTCGCCATGCGGACCGGCGCGCCGGTCATCCCGGTCGGCCTGATCGGTACCCGGGAGGTGCAGCCGCCGGGTAGCCACCGCTGGCATCGCGCGCCGGTCGGGGTCCATTTCGGTGCGCCGTTGTGCTTCGGTGACCGGGCCGGTGAGGAGCGCAGCTCCCGCGTGCTGCGAGAGATCACGGAGACCATCCGCGCGGCCGTGCAGGAGCTGTCCGGGCAGCCCTACGTCGACGCATTCGCCGCCCCGTCGCGAGCCGCCTGAGTACCGCGTCACCCACCGGCAGCGCCGCCGTCGGCGCGGGCCCGGGACGTTCCTAGACTGACGAGGTGTCCGCGCCCGGTACCGCCGCCGTCGAGGTCCGCGACCTCGTCAAGGCGTACGGGTCGCGCCGGGCCGTCGACGGGCTCTCACTGACCGTCGAGCGCGGTGCCGTACTGGCACTGCTGGGCCCCAACGGCGCCGGCAAGACCACGACCATCGAGGTCTGCGAAGGATTCCGGCGCGCCGATTCCGGATCGGTTCGCGTCCTCGGTCTCGACCCGATCACCGACGCCGCCGCGCTGCGCCCGGCCGTCGGCGTCATGCTCCAGGACGGCGTCGGCGGCTACACCGGGGCCCGGGCCATCGAGCTGCTGCGGCTGTTCGCGTCGTATGCGGCACATCCGCACGACCCCGAGACGCTGCTGGCCAGCGTCGGTCTGGCCGACGTCGCGGCCACTCCGGTCAAGCGGCTGTCCGGTGGCCAGCAGCAGCGGCTGTCGTTGGCGCTGGCGCTCGTCGCCCGCCCTGAGCTCGTATTCCTGGACGAGCCGACCGCCGGCATGGACCCGCAGGCCCGGCGCGCGACCTGGGACTTCATCCGCAAGCTGCGCGCCGACGGGGTGAGCGTCGTGCTCACGACGCACTTCCTCGACGAGGCCGAACAGCTGGCCGACACGGTTGTCGTCATCGACGCCGGCCGGGTCGTCGCCGCCGGGTCGCCGGCGGAGCTGACACGCGCCGGCGCCGAGGGACAGATCCGCTTCCGGGCGACGCCGGGGCTCCGGCTGGTCTCGCTGATCGCTGCCATGCCGGACGGCACCACGGCCCTCGAGGAGGAATCCGGCCGCTATCTCGTCAGCGGTGACGTCACGCCCCAGTTGCTGGCCACGCTCACCGCATGGTGTGCGGGACAAGGCGTCCTCGCCGAAAACCTCGCCGTCGAGCGGCGCACCCTCGAGGACGTATTCCTCGAGCTCACCGGCCGCGACCTGCGAACATGACCGACGTCTCCTACGTCCCGGCGCCGGGTGCGGCACCGCGCACCCGGATGCTCGCCGCGCAGACCGGCATGGAGCTGCGGTTGCTGCTGCGCAACGGCGAGCAGGTCGGACTGACACTCGTCATCCCGTTACTGCTGCTCTTCTTCTTCAACCTGCCGCTGCTCTACTCGCTGGACGGCTCGCGGATCGCCTTCGTGGCGCCGAGCATCATCGCGCTGGCCGTCATGTCCGCCGCGTTCACCGGACTGGCGATCGGCACCGGCTTCGAGCGCAAGTACGCCGTGCTCAAGCGATTGGGAGCCACCGCCCTGCCACGCTCGGTCCTTCTCGGCGGCAAGACGCTCGCGGTGTTGCTGCTCGAGATCGTGCAGGTGGCGCTGATCACGGTGTTCGCCCTCGCGCTCGGGTGGCGACCACACGGCGACCCGCTGCTGGTCTTCGTCTTGGTCGCGCTCGGCACGGCGGCATTCGTCGGCCTGGGACTGCTCGTCGCCGGCACCCTCCGAGCGGAGGTGACCCTCGCGGCGGCCAACCTGGCCTGGCTGATCCTGCTGTTCGCCGGTGGGATCGCCATCCCGTTGTCGAAGTACCCGCACGCAGCCACCGAGGTCCTGCAGTACCTGCCGTCGGCGGCACTGTCCGACGGCCTGCATCAGGTGCTGCAGCACGGCCACGGCATCCCCCTGCATGACCTGCTTGCGCTGATCGGATGGGCCGGCGCCGCACTGCCCGCCGCGGCCCGGTGGTTTCGATGGGAGTGAGCACGGCGGCACCGCCCGCACCACTGCGGCGCCTCACCGACTGGACGCGCTCTCCGGTCGCGCTGCGCCGACTTGCGCTGGCGTCGGTTGTCGTCAACGTCGGGATCGTCGTCACGGGCGGCGCTGTCCGGCTCACCAACTCAGGCCTCGGCTGCCCGACCTGGCCGCGCTGCAACGGCGGACGGCTCGTCCCGAACAACAAGCTCGGCGTGCACGGTGCGATCGAGTTCACCAACCGCACCCTGACCGTCGTCGTCGGCCTCACCGTGCTGCTCACGCTGGTCGTGGCCTGGCGCCAGCGCACCCAGATCGGCCTCGCGGTCCTCGCGGTCCTCAGCGTGCCCGCCCAGGCGGTACTCGGCGGGATCGTCGTGCTCACCGACCTCAACCCGTGGCTGGTCGCACTGCACTTCCTGCTGTCCGCGGCGATCATCGCGGTGACGTTCCTGCTCTGGTGGCGGGTCAGTGATCAGCTCACGATCAGCGTTCCGGCCGCGGCGCGACGGCTCGTCGAAACGGTCGCAGTCCTGGCGGCGCTCGTGCTGGTCGCCGGCACCCTGGTCACCGGCGCCGGACCGCATGCGGGCGACCTGAAGCACGGAAAGGTCAACCGGATCGGCTTGCCCATCGCCGGACTCGCACAGCTGCACGCCGATCTGGTGATGGCGCTGATCGGGGTGACCGTCGGCGCCCTGGCACTCGGCTATGCCCTGCGCCTGGCTCGCCTACGGCGCGCCACGACGGTGCTCCTCGGCGTCGAGCTCGCCCAGGGGATCGTCGGTTACACGCAGTACTTCCTGCATGTGCCGCCGCTGCTGGTGGCCCTGCACATGCTCGGCGCCTGTCTCGTCTGGCTCGCGGCACTGTTCGTCTTGTTCCGCGTCACGCCCGCGGCGAGCCCGGCGGCGCGTCCCACCCCGCCAGTGGGTGATCAAGACGGGCCGGGTGCGCTCAGAGGAAGCGGCTGAGGGTGTAGATCAGCAGGCCGGCCAGGGCGCCGACCACGGTGCCGTTGATCCGGATAAACTGGAGGTCCCGCCCGACCTGCAGTTCGAGGCGTCGGCTGGTCTCGGCGGTGTCCCACCGCTCCACGGTGGCCGAGATGACGCCGGCCAGGTCGTCGGCGTAGTTCGTGATGACGTGCCGCACGAGTCGTTGCAGCGCATCGTCGATCTTGGCACCGACCGCGGTGTCGTCGCGCAACACCTCGCCAGCGCGCATGGTCAGCGATTCGACGGACCGGCGCAGATCCGAGTTCGGGTCGGCCGCGCCGTCGACGATCATCTTTTTCAGGTTGGTCCACAGGGTGGTGAGCCACTCGCGTACGTCGGGGCGGTCCAGCAACTGCAGCTTCGCCTGCTCGACCCGGGCCCGCTGCTCCGGGTCACTTCGCAGCCTTTCGGCGAAGGCCCGTAGCTGGGTGTCGAACGTGCGACGGAGCTCGTGCTCGTCGTCCACCGAGACGTCGGCCAGGAACGTCTGCAGCGCGGAGAAGCCCTTGGCGAAGACCCGGTCGTCCACCCAGTCGGGGACCCATTCCGGCGATTCCTCGGCAAGGCGGCGCCGGAACACGCTGCGGTTCTCGTCGAGGAAGCGCATCAGCCCGCGCAGCACGACGGTCAGTGCCGCCTGGTGCTGACCGGAGTTGCACGCCGCTTCGAGCAGCCGTGCGAGCAAGGGCGAAACGTCGAGTTCGCGCAGCCGCTTGTCCGCGAACGTCGCGACCGCGCTGCGCAGCTCGTCGTCACGCAGGACGGTGGCCAGGCCGCCGACCGCACTGCTGAGCTCCTCAGCCACCTGCCGCGCGTGCACCGGGTCGGCCAGCCATTCTCCGACCCGCTGCGGGACGTGGGCCGCGGCGAGCCGGCCCCCGACGATCTCGGAGGTCAGGAAGTACTCGCTGACGAATCCGGCCAGGCCCTCGCCGATCTGGTCCTTCTTCCGCGGGATGATCGCGGTGTGCGGGATCCGTAGCCCCAGCGGATACCGGAACAGGGCGGTCACCGCGAACCAGTCCGCCAGACCGCCGACCATCGACGCCTCCGCCGCGGCCTGGACGTAGCCGGCCACGCCGTGCCCGGCCCAGACCGTCCGGCACACGATGTAGATCACCGCCGCCGCTACGAGCAGCCCCCCGGCGGTCGCCTTCATCCGGCGCAGTGCACGCACCCGCTCCGCCGCGGGCAGCGGGATCGTCACGTCCGGGCCGCGATCGCCGCGGCGAAGCGCTCCGCGGCACCGTCGACGTAGCCGAGAAACAGCGACGGTTCGGTCAGCTCCAGCTCCACGACCACCGGTCCGTCGGGTGTCGGTAGCAGGTCGACCCGGGCGTAGAGCGGGTCGTCGTCGAACCGGGCCCGCACGGCCTTGATCGCCATGGACCCGACGGTCAGCTCGGCGTCGGAGGCGGTGCGCGCGGCGATCCGCTCCTCGACGAACAGCGACGCGGAGAAGCCGGGGTCGAGCGGATTGACCGTCGCCGACGCCAGCATGGCGCCTTTGCTGATCGCGTGGCTGAACTCGCCGTCGACGTAGATCAGTGCGGTCTCCCCCTTCCGGTCGATGTCGCCGAGGTAGGGCTGGACCAGCACGACGCGACCGGCATCGTGCAGGCGCGCCGCGTGCTCCCGCGCCGCCGCGGCTGCGTCGACTGTGAAGCGCCCCGCACCCTTCGAGCCGGCGCCGACGGAGGGCTTGACGACGAACTCGCCCGCGATCGGCAACTCGACCGGCTCACCCGGTGCGGCCCATCTCGTCGGAACGACGGGGACGCCGGCGTCGACGAGCTCGCGCAGATAGGTCTTGTCCGAGTTCCAGGCGATGACGTCGGCGGGATTGGCCAGCCGGGGCACCGAGCGCGCCCACGCGACGAACGCCGCCCGGTCGCCCGTGTAGTCCCAGGTCGAACGGACCACGACCAGCTCGCCAGACCAGTCCACCGCCGGGTCGTTCCACGCCCGCCACCGCGCCTGGACCCCGCTGGCGGCGAGAGCGGCGACCAGCGCGTCGCCGTCCTCGTCCCCCGACGGCAGGTCGGAACACGTCGCCAGGAGAACGGAAGGCATCAATCGATCCTACGAAAGCGGCCGGCCGCCGCCACGATCAGCGCGCGAACGTGTCGAGGGCGATCGCGACGAACACGAACGCCAGGTAGCTGTTCGACAGATGGAACAGCTGCATCGGCTTGGCGTTCTCGCCCCGCCTCGTGCGGGCGAGCAGCCGGTGGGCCGCGACGAGCAGCACGACGCCCGCGGCCGCGGCCAGGCCGCCGTACAGCCAGCCAGTGGCCAGCGGCCAGAGCACCAGGGTGGCCGCGACGGTCAGCCAGGCGTAGCCGACGATCTCGCGCGCCACCCGCACCGGCGAGGCGACGACCGGCAGCATCGGCACCGCCGCCCGCGCGTAGTCGTCGCGGTAGCGGATAGCCAGGGCCCAGAAGTGCGGCGGC
>JAODNL010000554.1 GCA_025465405.1 Pseudonocardiales bacterium
CGTCGCGGCGAGCTTGGGGCTGAACGCGGTGGAGGATGCTGCGGAGGCGCCTCTCGGCGACGTGGTTGTCGAATGCTCCGGGGCGCCGGCGGCCATTCCTCTCGCCCTCGATCGCACAGTCAGAGGTGGACGCCTGGTTCTGGTCGGCATCTGCCCGGAGACTGCCAGCATCAGCCCGCTCGACATAGTCACCGGCGAGCGGGAAATTCTCGGATCTCTCTCCCATCACTGGGGAACCGACTTCGCCGCTGCCGTCGAGCTGCTCGCCGACGGCAGTGTGCAGGCCGAGCCGATCGTCACGCATCGCATCCCGCTTGCGCACGCTCTTGACCACGGACTTACGGCCCTGGCTGAGGATCCGGGCAAATACCTGAAGATCGTCGTCCAACCAGAGAGAATCGAATGAGTCCCGTGGCCCTTGACGACGTTCGTGTCGTTCGATTCATCGAGGCCGGAGGGCCGGCGGCTGTCGGCGCCGTCTCCGGCGGAGTGATCTACCCGTTGCCTGTCGCGTCGCACACCGAACTCCTGCGGATGAACCTCGGCGATCTCCGTCTCTGCGTGGAAGGCGCGCTCGACAAATATCCTCGTGAACTTGGCGCGACGACTCTCCTTCCGATCATCGACGCTCGAACTGAGGTGTGGGCCGCGGGAGTCACCTACCTCTCGTCGCGGATGGCTCGCGAGGACGAGAGCCAGGAACCCACCGTGTACTCCCGCGTCTACGACCACCATCGACCCGAGTTGTTCTTCAAAGCGCCGGCCTGGCGCGTCGTCAATGACGGGGAGCCCATCCGAGTCCGCGGCGACTCCGACCTCAACGTGCCCGAGCCGGAACTCGCCCTCGTACTGTCGAACGTGGGAGAGATCCTCGGCTACACGATCTGCAATGACGTGAGTTCACGGACGATCGAGGGTGAGAATCCCCTCTACCTTCCGCAGGCAAAGGTCTACGACGCATCGTGCGCGCTGGCCGCCTCGTGGACCCCGGCGTGGGCAATTCCGGACCCATACGGTCTGACGATCGAGATCAGCATCCGGCGAGGCCGCGAAGTGATCTGGGCGGACAGCGCCACCACGAGCCTGTTGCACCGAGACCTCGACGGACTCGCAGCCGTCCTGTTCGCCGAGTTGTCCATGCCAGATGGAGCGATTCTGGCCACGGGCACCTGTTTGGCCCCGGCCATGGATGTCACGTTGCTTGACCGGGACGTCGTGTCCATCTCGATTTCTGGCGTCGGTCAACTCACGAACCCCGTTGTCCAGCCAGTGCCAATGACCCTGACGTCCTCGATCCGCCGGTGATCCCGCGGCATTCGCGAGCCGACACGCCTAGACCGTCTCGTTCCATCGAGATGCCCGTCGCCATGCTCTGAAAGGTGATCCATGCCGACTCAGTCCGTCGATCCGCGCACCGGCGTCGGGTTCGGGCCCGGCTTCCCCGATACCACGCCGAACCACGTCAGAGCGCTTGTGGCACTCGCGGCCGTCGCCTTCCCCCAGTGGGCAACGACGTCCGACGCGCGACGCGCCGTGGCGCTATCGGCGTGTGCGGCAACCTTGGAAGCGAGCGGCGGTGTGCTCGCAGCGCTCGCCGACTCCGAGACCGCCCTCGGAGTAGCCCGGCTCGAAGGAGAAGTGGCGCGCGCCGCGTTCCAGTTCAGGGCCTTCGCCGACGTGGTCTCCAACGGGGGGCATCGAGGGATCGTCATCGACACGGAGGTTCCCGGGGCGCCCCCACAGGGGCACCCCGAGCTTCGTCGGATCCTCGTCCCGGTCGGCCCGGTGGCGGTCTTCGGGGCCAGCAACTTCCCCTTCGCCTTCGGGGTAGCAGGCGGCGATACTGCGTCGGCGCTGGCTGCGGGCTGTCCAGTCGTCGTCAAGGCGCACCCCGGACATCCCCAGACGAGCCAGCGAACCGCCGATCTCATCTCGGACGCCCTCGCCCGCACCGGCGCGCCCGAAGGCACGCTCGCCCTCGTTCACGGACTGGACTCGGGCCGACAACTGATCCTGGACGCCCGTATCTCGGCTGCAGCATTCACGGGGTCACACAGCGGGGGTCGTGCCCTTTTCGACCTTGCCGTTTCGAGAGAACAGCCCATTCCGTTCTACGGCGAACTCGGAAGCGTCAACCCAGTCGTTGTACTTGCCAGCGCCCTTCGAACGCGCCGTCGCGAGATCATCGAAGGCTATATCGCGTCGCTCACACTCGGGTCCGGCCAGTTCTGCACGAACCCCGGTCTGCTCATCGTCCCCTCGGGCACTGATCTCGTTCCCGAAATCGCCTCCCTCGTCCAGCAGCAACCCGCACAGACCATGCTCAACCGCGGCACCAGGTCGCTTCTAGAGGATCAGCAGCGAAAGGTGTTGGCACTGGCTGATGCGCATCTCGTAGCCGAAGGCGCTTCTGCCCGAACAGGATTCGCGACCAGAGTGGCGCTCATTTCGGTACCCATGTCGACGGCCCTTTCGGACCCTCAGGCTCTCGCGACGGAGTGTTTCGGCCCAGTCGGAGTAGTGGTCGAGTACGACGACCCAGACGATGCGCTGACGCTGATCTCGTCGCTTCCCGGGTGCCTCGTGGGCACCGTGCACGCCGACGCGGACGACGAGGCAGCCGACTCGCTCGTCGCTGCGCTCGCGCAGCGGTCCGGTCGCGTCGTCTGGAATGGATGGCCGACGGGCGTCGCGGTCAGTCCGGCACAGCAACACGGGGGACCGTATCCAGCCAGCACGAACGATCTCCACACGTCGGTCGGAACCTCCGCGATCGCGAGGTTCGTCCGTCCGGTCGCCTATCAAAGCTTCCCCAGTGAACGCCTGCCGGCGCCATTCCGTCCGGCTACATGACCATTGCGGTCATACCCCACGCGACCCGATGGATTCTTCCCGTCATCCAGGTCGGCAGATCCCGGCGCAATTCGTTGACGACCGGGTCAACGTATGATGTCATACCTCCGAGGTGGGCGCCCTGATCGCTTAAGCCAGGGTCTCCCTCTCGGTCGTGACCGCCATGACCAGCGCGATCTGCGATAGGTGGAGTGGATTCGAGTGACATCAACGCAGCTCAGACGCATCGTCGGATACGCGGTTGTCGCTACGCTCGGCATCGGCTTTACCGCAGGCGTGCCGGCCGCCGCGGCGAGCACAACGCCGGCTATCGTCATCGGGGCCAAGGCGCCGGACCTTGAGGTCTACGCGGCCCGCGAGCTTCAACGGTATTTAGCTGAGCTCACAGGAACCCGGCCCGCAATTCAAACCGACAACGCGCCCCTCAGCGGTCCGGCGTTTCTCATCGGCGTGCCGAGCAGCAATGCCTACTTGGCTCAACTCGCCTCGAACGGGTCTCTTGCCATCACCGCACAGGACCCGGGACCCCAAGGCTACGTGCTGCAGAACTCGACCCTGTCGGGTCAACAGGTTCTGGCGATCGCTGGTAGCGACTCCGCCGGTGCACTGAATGGAGTGTATGGCCTGCTGACCGATCACTATGGAATGTCATTCGGTCTGACAGGCGACGTCTTCCCGCCCAGCAAGCAGGCGTTACAGTTGGTCGCCGTCAACGAGCGAAAGACTCCGGCCCAGAAGATACGCGGCGTAGTTCCCTGGGATGTCTATCCGCAAGGCTCGTCGTCGTATTCACAGCAAGACCTCGCGTCGATCATCGACCAGATGGCGAAGATGCGACTCAATCTCTTGAACTTGCACAATTACACGGGTACGCTCGCTCGGCGTCAAACTGACTATCCGTACGCGAACTTCAAATTCAACGGAATTCAGTCGAGGCCACAACAGGTCAACTCCCAGACGGGAACCGAATGGGGCGAGCTCGGATGGAACATCGACCAATATCGCTTCGGTGCGGCGGACCTTTTCGACGATAACGTATACGGATCCACGACCGCCACGCACGGGGTTAGCCTCGGCATCGACGACGTGTTCGGCAAAGGCCGAAGCCTGTTTCAGTGGGTGCTGCGTTACGCACATAGCAGGGGCGTCATGGTCGCACTGGGCATCGACCTCAACACCGTACCGGCCGGCTATCCGAGTTTCTCGACGCCGGGTGTCGCCGCGGCGCGAGCCGCGCAGATCGTGAGCGACTATCCCACGCTTGACTACTTCATCGGCTATCGGTCAGAGGGAATGCCGAGCGGCCAGAACACTTCGTGGAAGGCGACCTTTACCACGTTCCGCACTGCCTTCAGCTCAGCGAACCTGCCTACGAAGACGGCCGTCTCCGGTTGGGGGCTGCTCCCCGAATTCATGTCAGATCTACCAGCGGACGTAATCGCCGCCCCTATCGCGCCGTACACCGCATCCTTCGACAACGGTGCCGGCTTCGGGACCAGGGAATATTGGGGCACGCCTTGGCTCGAGAACGACAACGGCAGCAGCCTCGAATACGCCCCGTCTGGAATCAACCTGAGCGCCACCATTGCCTCCTACCAAGCAGCGGCACCCAACATGACCGGGATCCAAGCTCTTACCTGGCGACTCGGAGACGCCGTAGACGCAAAGGTCATGTGGCTGTCGGAGGCGTCGTGGGACAGCGGAACGGACGTCGCGACAGCGCAAGGCGCCTACCAGCACTACGCAACAACTAGGTACGGCTCGGCGTGTGCACCGAATATCACGCCGATAATCAATCAGAACGAAGCAACCGGCCTGAAGTACGCAGAATCGAGCACGGTCAAACCGCCGACTTCAACGGACCGATCCGCCGACGCGACGAAGGCCAAATCACAATCAGCCACGATTAACGCTTGTATCGCCAGTACCGCGGACCCGTCCCAAAGAGATCGACTACAAAATCTGGCGGCACGAATTGACGCAGCAGAGGCCAGCGACGAACTGGATCAGTCCTTCGCCTCGTCGAGTTCACTAGCCACGCTCGGCACCGTATTCGGTCGATGGATCTCAGATATGGACCGCCGAGTCAACGACATCGGATCGCTCGGCATGATCGTGAGTGCTGAGAACCGCTTCGTTCAGTTCTGGTACTCGACGAAGGAGCATCAACTCGTAGCAGGCGACAGTGTCTGGCCACCGACGAATGTGCAGGCCCGTAGTACACAATCCGGGGCCGACATCACCTGGCAAGACCCGAATGCCACGGTGACCTCGTATCAGGTCTACCGGGACGGGATCCTGGTGGGGAGCAGCCCAACCACACGCCTGGAGTATGCAGACTCGGTCGCAGCCGGCACGCACAAATACACTGTTGTTGCCGTGAACGGTGCGAGCCAGAGCCAGGAGTCCGTCCCCGACTCGGTTGCGACCGGAACTGCATTGACCGACCCGCCGCGCGTTGTCGTGATCTCTCCACCAAGTTCTGAATCGCTCGGATCGCCCGTGGACATCGAAGCCCGTATCCTCAGCGATCGGGCGTACTCCGGCCTATCCGCGACTCTTCATTACCGCACGTCGGGACTGACTACCTGGACTGATCTGCCGATGTCGAATCGGGTCAGGGGCATATTCGGCGCCCGCATTCCGGCGACCTCGCTCACCTCATCCGGCCTGGAGTATTACGTCAGCGCGTCGGACGGAATCAATAGAGGTACGTTCCCCGTTGCCGGCACGAACGGTCCAGCCTCGGTGGTCGCCTTTCCGGCGTCAACCTCAGCGCCGACGGCTCCCACGCTGTCCGTCGTCGGTCGACAGCTCCAGTGGACGGCGCCGGCAGGCGCAGCAGGTTTCCGGGTCTACCGATCCTTTGATCGGATCGCGTCCGCCGGCCCGCAAACGCTGCTCACTACGCTCGGCCAGTCCACAACGAGCTTCACCGACAGCGGAACCACGTTCGCTGGGGCGGCACTGGCTGGGCGGTTCTCTTATCGCGTCAGCGCACTGGACCCACTCGGGCGCGAAGGTCAGTCCAGTACAGCGGTCGACGTCGACTACGGCGCAGGCCTTAACACTCAAGAGGCCGAGCAGGCAACAATCGTCGGTCCATACACCGGTGGTGACCAAACTCCGTACATCTACTTGACACCAGGCACGTCGAACGCAGTCGCCGTAAACGCGCTGGGAAAGTCAGGCAGTCAGATCTTATGGCGCGGTCTGGCGAGCGGGCAGTCCTTCACCGTCTCATACATCAATCCGACCGGGTCGATGATTCAGGCGTCACTTGTCATAGACGGAATACCTGTAGGCAAGGTCAAATTTCCGCCGAGTTCCGGTATCGGCTCGGTGTCGGTTCAGCGTCCGGTGCAATCTATGATCGCGATTCGATTCGGCGACGATGACTACGGTGCCAATGGGTCGACGAACCAATTGACAATCGATGCCGTTTCGGTCAACGGCGGTCCGACAAAAGGCTTCGAGGGAGAGGACGCGTCACTGGTCGGTGCTTCGCGGGTATCCCAGGCGACCGCCTCGGGTGGCGTGACCGTCGGCTACTTCGGCGATGTAAGAGGAGACTCGATCACCTGGTCAGGAGTTCCCACCGTGAACCACGAGAGCATTCGCTATTCGAATGCCTTCGCGACGACGCAGCAGGCCGGTCTGTACTCCGGTAACACACGTGTTGCGACAGTGTCCTTTCCGCCGACCGGAGATTGGGCGAACTACAGCGAGGCACACGTCAGCGCAAGCGTCCAGGGATTCGTGTCTTTGAGGGCCGACTCCGTCGATGTTGCCGCGAACGGCGGAAAGTGGTGCTGCGGCGTTGATCGGATGACGGCCATAGGCGTCGGCCAGGATGACCTTGGATCGGAGGCCGAGTCCGGGACGCTGGCCGGAGGCGCCACTGTCGTGTCCCAACCGGCGGCCTCCGGCAGCGCCACGGTGGGCTATCTCGGACCTCACGCGGGAGGATCCATCACCTGGCCGGCGCTCACCGCAGGCACGGGCATATCCATCGCGTTCGCAAACGCGAATTCTACCGCGACGCATGCTGGCCTCTACTCGGGCGGTACCCGAGTAGCCACGCTTTCCTTCGCACCAACAGGGTCATGGGATAGTTACCTTTCGCTCGACGTCCCCGTCGAAATCTCAGGTGCAGTCAAAATTCAAGTTGATCCTCAGGACGTGACGAACAACGGCGCCAACTATTGTTGCGCAATCGACCGAGTGACCTTGCATCAAGGCACTCCGGGCGGAGAGGTTGAATACGCCCGGCTAACGGGTGGTGCCGACTTCTTCGACAGGTTCGCCTCCGGTGGCGTATCCGTCGGCGCGTGGACCACCGACAACGACGGCGTACAGCTGGTAGGGGTGCGACAGGGCGATGCCGTCTCGATCCGCTACGCCAACGGATCAAGCTACGGGCTGCAGGCGACCCTTGAGGTCACGGGAGAGCCGAATAGGACGCTGACGTTCACGCCGACCAGCTCCTGGACCAGGTACAGCCTGCTGACTGTCTACGGAGCTGTCGCCGGCACTTTGTCGATCGTCTTCACCCCGGCGGACAGGTCGGCCAACGCTGTGTACGGCGTCAATGATGGCGTCCGCCTGGATCGAATCGACGTTCATTGACATCCGGCGCCAGCCGGAATAGCGGGCTTAGACGGCGGCGCCGTACTGATCAAGTCAAGTGGTGCCCGCCCACCTGACGGCGGAACGGGGCAGCCGACACCCGATCCTCGCGGTTCGGAGCACCGCCACATGCAAGTGGTGGCTTGCGCGATTGGCGTACAGGTGCAAGTGTGTACTTGCACATCCGCCGACGCCGAGGGGAACCCCGAACATGGAACGAGATCGTGTCGAACGGACGGTCCACATCGCCGCGACGACTGAGCGCGTGTGGGACATCCTGACCAAGCCGGAACACATCGGCCGCTGGTTCGGACCGGGTACACCCGCGACTGTGGATCTGCGGCCCGGCGGGGTGATGGTGCTCGAGCCAGGCCCGCCGGGGGAGCGCTATCTCGCCCGCGTCGTCAAGGTCGATCCGCCGCACTACTTCTCCTACCGCTGGGCCAGCGCCTATCCGGACGTGCTGGCGGACGAGACGAACTCGACGCTGGTCGAGTTCCACCTGGCCGCCGAGGGAGCGATGACGCGCCTGACCGTCTGCGAGAGCGGGTTCGCCACGCTCAAGATCCCGGCCGACCGCGAGCCCTTCGCCTCGTATGAGAGCCACAGCCAGGGCTGGACCGAGGTCATCCGCAACCTCGCCGACTATGTCGAGCAAGGCGCTTCGTGACGACCGCCCTTCTCGATCATGCTGATGAGCTGTTCGCCGCACTGGCCGAACCGAACCGTCGGCTGCTCCTCGAACGTCTCGGCTCCTACGGTGTCGCCACCGCGACCACGCTGGCCGCTGAGCTTCCGGTGACGCGGCAGGCCGTGACGCAACACCTCGCGGTGCTCGAGAGCGTCGACCTCGTCTCGAGTGCACGGGCCGGACGCGAACGCCGCTACACCGTGCACGTCGAACCGCTCACCGCCGCCGCGAACTGGATGAACCAGGTCGCAGCCCAATGGGATTCCCGACTCGCCGCGATCAAGGCACTCGCCGAGGAACCCACCGACCAGCCACGAAGCAACAGTTAAGAGGACGACATGACAATCGAAGACAAGACAGTTCTGGTGACCGGGGCCAACCGAGGCATCGGGCAGGCGCTGGTCGAGGAGGCCTTGAGGCGGGGCGCAAGGCGGGTCTATGCGGGTACGCGTCAAGCCTTGGCCCACTCGGACGAGCGCGTCACACCGCTGATCCTGGACGTGACCGACGCGGCACAGATTCAGGCAGCCGTCGAGGCGGTCGACTCCCTCGACATTCTGATCAACAACGCTGGCTTGGCGCTGTACGACGACCTCAGCGACCGAGCCGCGATCGAGCAGCACCTCGCCGTCAACCTGTTCGGCACTTACGCGGTAACCCAGGCCTTTCTGCCGTTGCTGGCCCAATCGCGGGGAGCCATCGTCAACGGGCTGTCGATAGCGGCCTTTGCGTCGTTGCCCATGATCCCGGCCTACTCGATCTCGAAGGCGGCCACGTTCTCGCTGTCGCAATCGCTGCGCGCGCTTCTTGCCGGGCAGGGCGTGAGCGTCCATGCCGTCCTTACTGGCCCGACGGACACGGAGATGTCCCGAGGCCTGGACGTGCCGAAGGCGTCGCCGCAGTCGGTCGCGCGAGCCATCTTCGACGGCGTGGAGAACGGGGACGAGGACATCTTCCCCGATCCCCTCTCGCAGTCGGTGGCCGAAAGCTGGCGCGGGGGTGCCACCAAGGCGATGGAGCGCCAGAACGCGTCGCTCGTCGCCGCCGAGCCGGCGGCGTCGTGAGCCAGCCAGACATGCGCCACGCCGGCTCTGCGGATATCACGCGCGGTAGGGGCGCCACGGCACCTGCGGCGCTGATCGTGACCCTCGGGCTCGCCGGCGCGTCCTGGGTGGTCTCAGTCCGGCGGATGAGCCGGATGGACATGGGAGTGGCGACCCAGCTCGGTTCGTTCGGGCTCTTCGTCGTCGTGTGGGTGTTGATGATGGCGGCGATGATGCTGCCCGGTGCGGTACCGGCAGTGTTGAGACGCGCTCACGCGAACGATCAGGTGCGTGCCGTGCCGGTGTTCGTCGGGTCGTATCTCGCCGTGTGGACGCTCGTGGGTCTCGCCGTCTTTGCGCTCTACCGACCGCACGGCTCTGTTGCCGCCGGCGTGGTTGCGATCGCGGCTGGGGTCTACGAGCTGACACCGCTGAAACAGCGCTGCCGTCAACGATGCCGCGACAGCGTCGGCTCCGGTTTCGAGTTCGGGCTTTACTGCGTCGGCTCGAGCATCGGACTGATGCTGATCCTGGTCGCACTCAGCGTCATGAGTATCGGCTGGATGGCCATCGTCACCGCAGTCGTCGTGGCCCAAAAGCTCGTTCCCCGACGAGCTGCCTTCGATGTACCGCTCGCACTGGCGATCGTCGGACTTGGAGTCCTGATCATCGTCGCGCCCTCATCCGTACCCGGACTCATGCCCTCGATGTAGGCAGTTGTAACCACGTGAAGGAGAGAAGCAATGACCGCTCACAAGACCGGAACTCGTGAAGAGTGGCTGGCGGCCCGGCTGGACCTGCTCGAGGCCGAGAAGGCGCTGACCCGACGCAGCGACGAAGTCGCGCGACGGCGGCAGGAGCTGCCGTGGGTCCGAATCGACAAGCAGTACCGCTTCGAGACCGAGGCGGGTACAGCCTCCCTCGCCGATCTCTTCGGCGGACGCTCGCAACTGGTTATTTATCACTTCATGTTCGGGCCCGACTATGAGGCCGGGTGTCCGAGTTGCTCGGCGATCGCGGACGGCTTCAACGGCTCCGTCGTCCATCTCGCCAACCACGACGTCTCGTTCTTCGCGGTGTCGCGGGCCCCGCTGGAGAAACTGCAGACGTACAAGCAGCGGATGGGCTGGAGCTTCCCGTGGGCGTCTTCGTTCGACAGCGACTTCAACTACGACTTCGGAGTGGCGCACACCAAGGAGGAGTGGGAGTCGGGTGCCGTCGAGTACAACTTCCGCACGGAGGACCTCCGGCTGCCGGAAACCGGCGAGGAGAACCCCTTCGTCGCCGAGATCACGTCGAACGTCGGAACGGACTGGCCGACGTACCGGCGAGAAGGGCCGGGCGTGAGCGCGTTCACGCTCGACGATGGCGTCGTGTACCACACCTACTCGGCGTACGCGCGTGGCTTGGACGGCCTCTGGGGCATGTACCAGTGGCTCGACCGCGCGCCACTCGGCCGCAACGAGGCCGGCTTCTGGTGGCGCCGACACGACGAGTACGACAGCCACTGACGGCACACAACGACGCGTAATCGGAGAAAACCATCGTGAGCTAGCCGTCCGGCAAGACCATGATCTTGGATAGTGGCGAGTGCGGTCAGTGCGGGAGAAGACTCGACGACGTGCGCATTCTGGCGGTCATCGGTGATGAGTTGATGGGAGCGGATGAAGGCCGCGATTGGGCTGTGTTGGAAGCCCTGGTGGCGGCCAATGGACCGTCGGTGGTCGACGTGTATGTCCTGGCGATGATCAATGATCCTGGCAACTCGATCCTGTTCGGCATGCCGTTGGGTAAGGCGATCGGGCGCCGATCGGTGCCGGCCGCGGGCGCGCGCTACGACCCCGGCGAGAGTGCCCGCCAGCGGCTGGAACGGGCGCTGCGCTATCTCCGTGGCCTCGGGGTGCACGCCAGCGGCGACACCGGCAGCGGCGACCCCTGTCACGCAGTACGCCGCCAAGTCGCCGCGGGCCAGTACGACCGGGTGCTGCTCCTGCTGCGTGATCGCACTTCGTGGCTGAGTCGTATCAGCGGGCGCAGCGTCCAGGCGCGATTGCGGCGATCACTTGCGATCCCGGTGGATGCTCTCGGCCCGTCTGACATCGTTGCGCCCGAAGGGTGAGCCGGGCAGGCGCCTGGCTTGGTCGTGGCGACTGGATGCGGCGGGCAGACCGTTGTCGAGAAAGTCAGGGTGGCCGACCTGCGATCTCAGAGTGCGGCGGCGGCGTTAGCCGGACGGAACTTCGGATTGCGTGAGCTTCAGACGGGAATGTCGCCGTTCTGGCCCCACTGGACGGTTCCGAGTCCGCGGATGTACCAGGTGCCGGTGGCCGGTCGCCAGACCGTGAGGTCGGTTCTGCTGTCGCCGTTGACGTCACCCGATACGGGGATGTCGCCGTTCTGGCCCCACTGGACGGTTTCGATACCGCGGATGTACCAGGTGCCGTTGGCGGGTCGCCAGATGGCGAGGTCGGTTTTGCCGTCGCCGTTGAAGTCACCCGATACGGGGATGTCGCCGTTCTGGCCCCACTGGACGGTTTCGATACCGCGGATGGACCAGGTGCCGTTGGCGGGTCGCCAGATCGCGAGGTCGGTTCTGCCGTCGCCGTTGAAGTCACCTGATACCGGAACATCGCCGGCCTGCCCCCACGCCAGCTTTTCCACACCACGGACGTACCAGATGCCGTTCGACGGTCGCCAGATCGCGAGGTCCGTTTTGCCGTCGCCGTTGAAGTCACCCGATACGGGGACGTCGCCGTTCTGGCCCCACTGGACGGTTTCGATACCGCGG